>JASBUW010000153.1 GCA_030147755.1 Parachlamydiaceae bacterium | reverse complement strand
TTTTCAGCATCAACTTTAGGTTGCTCTTCTTCTACCTTTTCAGCATCAGCTTTAGGTTGCCCTTCTTCTACTTTTTCACCATCAACTTTAGGTTGCACTTCTTCTACTTTTTCAGCGTCAATTTTAGGTTGTTCTTCTTCTACTTTTTCAGCATCAACTTTAGGCTGTTCTTCTTTTACCTTTACTTTGTCTTCAGCTTTTTTAATTTCTTGCTCTTGCGACTTATCTGATTCTTTTTTCTTGTTAACAGACTCTCTTTCTGTATGTATATCTTTCTGCTGCTTTTTTTGTTTCTTTTCAGAAGTTGTAACTTCTAATTGAGTTTTCTGTTGATCTGCAGCTAGAACCACTTGGCTTTGTGGTTGCTCTAATTCTTTTTGTTCATGTTCGCTGGAACTTGAATTTCCTAAATCACCTTCCTCTTCAAATAATTCCGAGTCAGCTTCAGATTCATTGAGTTGCGTTATTTCTTCGTTAGTTTTAACTATTTGGTTATCTTTAGGGTCTTCATCGTTTAGTTTTAGCTCGTTTGCTTCTGCAAATAAATCTGTATCTTCTTCTACTTCATCCGGTTCCCCTTCACCTATCGCTTCTACTATTTCTTCCTTAGCACGACCTGCCTCTTCTAACTCTTCTTTTGATAGTCGAGATGGACGTTTGAGCTTTTCATACTCTAATTCTTCTTCTGGCTTGTCACCTTTTGTTTGCTCAACCGTTTCTGGTTCCACTTCATCTGCTTTTGGCTGATCAAGTTTTGTTTGATCAAGCTGATTCTTCACTGAATTTTTCATTTGCTCGAGAACTTGAGGTTGATCTTTTGGCGTATCCACCTTAGGTTTGTCATTATTTTGAACATTTGGTACAGCTGCTTTTGGTTGAGGTTGCTCAGCCGGCACCACTTTTCTTGTCAAACAAAGACGATGAATCAGATAAATGGTTGCCAAGTAAGCAATGGCTGCCAAACCCAACGTCATCACTTGTTGTTCTATATTAGTCAGTTTTTTAAAAAAATTTTCTTGAAAAGAATTATACAAAGCATCGACATGCGATTTAAGAAAAGAAATTTTATTCATAATATCCACCAAATTTTAAATTGAACATCTAAGATTAAGACGGATTTGGGAAATTAGATCAATAAGATTATGAATTAAAAATAAAATTAATAAGATAGAAGAATATCTTCGTATCGTGTCTGGAAGTAACTCTCTAATTCCTGCACAATCGCTAAAGATAAAGAAGGACGATTTTCTTCTTTTAAAACACGCAAAAGTTGTAACTCTTGAGACCAACTCTTTAACAAACGACTTTTGATTTGAGCAGTATCTAAACTTTCTAAATCCTCATTACATTCTTGTATAAATGCGGCCAGTTGATGAAAAGCACAAATTTGAAGTTGCCGTTCAAAATGGTTTAATGTGGGTGGGGCAAATCCCATTTTTTCAGATTGATACTGAAGAACAATAGACTGAAAAGCTTGTCCTAATAAGGGTCCTTGTAAATGGATGAAGGCTTGCCGTGGCAGACTTAAATCTAGTTGCTCACACGTCATTCGTTGTTGTTGCTTTAATTGCTGACAAGCCACTTTGAAGCGGTTTTCAGATGATCCGCTACGCAAAAGAGGAAGTCTGCACTCTAACCAATCCTCTTCTAAAACCTGCAAAGGTTGCTTAAAAAAAAGATCCGCAAGCTGTTGTTGTGTCTGCACAACCACATCAAAAGCAGAAGAAGCCTCTTGCGCTTCTTGATAAAATGCATCCAAAATAACTTTTACATCAGCATGTTCATCACTTAGACCGGCGCCCTGCCTCAGAATCTCTTGTAATTGACGATGGAAAGATAAAAACAGCGTACGTTCTTGATCAAAAATTTCACGCTTCATTTTATAGTGTCGACGCATTTTCTGCACAGTGGATGGATCAAACAGCAATTGATGCGCCCATTGTTTTCTTTTTTGCTCGATTTGCTGAAACAAAGGGACTTGATCCGCCCTTAAGGGAAAGGCTTCCACCCATTTATCTGCTAATGCCCAGCCTATATGCTGCGAGGGATAGGGAAAACCTGAATGCGTGACTTGAGAACTTAGTCGAAAACTATCTAAAATGGGCATCGTCATGAATTTGGCATCTGTATGACGCTTAAAATCTCCTGTTAATAAAATCATCGATCCCGGTTCCACTTCTAACAATTGTCTCATGGTCAAAATACCCTCTTCACCCTTCTCTTCTACTTCAATAGGTGTTTGCTGTATCAGCTGCAAGACATCAGCAAAAGAAAGTGAGCTTGTTTGCATGAAATGCGTCTGTAACATGCGAATGGACTTCATGCGGAAAGTATCTACCATGAATTGCGTCGATTTCTTATGCGTCGGATTAATGGCTGCATACTGCTTTTTCACAGCACCTAGCGTTAAGGCAGCGCTAAGCTCTTTCAGCATCTTGTGGGCAGGATTTGTATCAGGATGCGACTCATATTTAATGGAAACAGTGCGCGCTAATTCAATACGGTGTCCTTTAATTTCTTGATCTAATAAAAGGCGTTTGCGTTCATAATTATAAATTGTATAGAGATCACTCAAAGAAGAATGATCTTGCTCAACAACTGTATTATAACGTTGTATGGCTTCTAGAGCATATGTCGCCAATTTACGTTGAGCTTCGTTTCCGTGTTCCAACTTCTCAATTAATGCAGAATGACTCTGCACAATATCACGTGCCTTAAGAATGGCTTGCTTGATTTGCTCAAGTTTTTTTTTCTGTTTTTGACGGACTTGATCAGATAAAAATTGCCCCAGATAACCGCGTGCTAATCCCACGATTTTTTCCAATGGGGTTTCTTGCGCGGCGATTAACCGTCCATCAACCCCTACTTCTAAACGAGAGACATCAGGTTGCGCAAAAAGACTCAATTCCTCAATCGCAGCCTGTAAAGCGTCTGTCGGATCTTGAAAATTTTTGTTTTTATCTGGCTCAGACATAGAAGTTCAAAATTTTTTAAAATTATTTATAACACCATCTTATCAGTTAACTATAAATATTCGATAAAGAGCCGCGAGCAATTTTTTTCTATTTTAACTCATCTTTAATTTTTTCAAAAACAATCTTGATTAAAAACAAACATTAAATCTAAAATCAATTCTTTAAAAAGGAGTTAAAAATGTTAATTAACGATTTATGCACAATTTCTAATTTAAGTTTTTTAGAAAAATATCTTACCAACCAAAATAAACCAAAATTTTTAATTACTTGTTTAGCTTGTGCTATTCTTTTCACAGTGGCTGCTTATGTTTGTTATAGACGTTTTTGGCATGGCCGCCAAGTACAAAACCTTCCCCCTTCTCCATCCATTCCCCAAACACCATCCCCCTTAACTTCTAATTCCAACATTCCCCCATCACCACCCCCTTCATCTTCACAAAAACCAAAAAGAAGATCTTATTATGAGTCTCCTGGTTTTGAGGATCTAGACAGAAATTCAAAAATCCCAAAAGAGCAACATTTAGAAGAGGAGGATGGTATAGATTGGAACAAGAAACCCTTTGTTCCAAAAAATCTTAAACTTGTTATATTTGATCATTTGCCTCCTGAATCAGATGGGGCATATGTAAATGCAGAAGACTTTTTTTTGGAATCAGACGAACTATCTATCGAATTTATCGAAGCACCCAAACCTAAGGGGGCATCCCAAAATTCTGAGCAAGTCATAGAACCAGAAGTCAGCAAGCAGAAAGCTGTATCAGCTAAAGAAAATTTGACAGAAAATGAAGTTGAACCTGAAAAACCTCTTCCTCAAGAACAAAAGGAAGAAGCACAAGAAAAATTACCTCTCCCACAAGGTCTTCTTATATCACCCGATAGAACACCTGCACAAACTTCAAAAAGAAATTTGTATCCTATTTATGACACTCCTAGCTTTGATTTTTTAAGAAAAGATTCAGAGTCCCTAGAAACTGATTTAGAAGAAGCGGATGAACCAGAATGGCTTGCGAGATTGCCTGTTAGAAGAAAGCTTGATTTTGGATAATTTTCCTTCTCAATCAGATTCTACAGTTGCAAAATTATTGTATAAGTTCAGTCAATGGCGTCAACTTAAGCTTTTTAAAGTCGTTTGAACCGGCATTTGATGGACCAAAATGGACCTGATGGACCTCATAGACCGAATGGACAAAACGAGTAAAATCTATTTTAACAACCAGCTTTAGCTATTTCCGGTACATCATATATACTTTATGTCCATTCGGTTTATGAGGTCCATCAGGTCCATTTTGGTCCATCAAATGCCGGTTCGATTCAGAGTTCATAGTTCATTCAGGAAGCGGTTTATTCAAGGCCGCTTCTATCTTGATGCGCGTGCCCAAGATAATATCGAAATGTTGTTGCCTCACCAAAGCATCTTCAACCGAAATCAATTCGCCACGCTTTAAATAAGCAAATGCTTTTGCTTCCGTAGGCAATTCTTTCAAATGTGTGCCTAAATCTTTTTTGCCATCTGTTCCACACAAATGAAAACGCTTTCCCATATGTGTTTCCACCGGTGGACTAATAATGCGATAAAGCGGTCTTTCCGGCAATACGGGCCATCCTGCTTCCGGATTGCGCATGATCAGATAAGACATCTTGAGTGAATTCAAATTGATCTGAGCTGCACGCTGAATTTCTTTGATTAAATACGGCTTTTCAAGTTCACGTTGCGCGTAACACAAATTTTTAGTTTGCAAGGCAGGGCATTCCCCACGCCATACACAAGGCGCTTGAACCGGAATATTGTCTTGCACCAAGCGATCCCGCAAGCTTAGCACCCGTTGATTGGCATTAGGCAAAGAACTTTCGACAAAAAGGAGCATCCCTTGCGGTGTTAAAAGAGGAAGCAAACGTCGAATCCAATCCCGTTGCGCTTGTTCCCACCCTTTTTGCGTGTTGGGGAACAATTCTTCTAAACAATGACCAAGGATGATGAGATCAAATTTTCCTTCGACAGGAAAAGGAAAGCGCAAAACATTGTGTTGACGTACCGTCAAAGGATATCCGGAACGCCCTGCAATTTCTCCTGCCAGCTTTAAAGCAGTTGCATTGCGATCCAAGGCCACCACTTCACTAGCCCCATGACGTAAAGCAGCTAAAGCAAAAGCCCCTGTTCCACTGGCTAAATCGAGTACACGACGTGGCGTAAAGGGAATTTCATTGATTAAAGCCAAGCCTTGCTGATAATGCAACACTCCATAATAGAGCAGATAAGCGCCTAGGCGCTCAGGATCAGCCAAATAATCTTGGCCGCGTAATTGATCACCTGTTTCGAGTCCTTGTTGCAATTGCTGCACAGCAGCGACCACGCTGCGAAATTCGCGCGTTTGCAGCATATCGGCGGGACCCGCCAATTTATGAAAGCGGCGCCACACACCAATAAACAAAGGCATCAGGGTTTCTAAATCCGCCGTGGGCATTTTTTTAGTTTTCATAGACTTATCTTATTTGGCAAAAATGAGTTGTTTTTCTTTCTCTGTGAGCGGACGCCAGCTTCCCACCGGAAGCTGCCCTAAACGCAGTCCCCCTAAGCGAATACGCACGAGCTCTTTTACTTTTAATCCGGCAGCATCTAGCAACAAACGCACTTCCCGCTTTTTGCCTTCCCCAATCACAATTTTTAATGTTCCACGACGAACTTTTTCTATGCGTAAAGGCTTCACAAATACGCCTTCCACTAATGTTCCGTGTGAAATCGCCGTCAAATGATCATGGGTCACTTCTTGATCTGTTTTGACCAAATATTCTTTGTGAATGTCTGCAGAAGGGTGAATCACTTGATTGGCAAAATGCCCATCGTTGGTGACTAAGAGTAAACCTTGCGTGTCTTTATCTAAACGCCCCACTGTAAAGAGACGATGCCCTTCTTCAGCAAAAAGATCTAAAACCAGCTTAGACTGTCCACTGCCGCGTGTTGAACACAGATAGCCGGAGGGTTTATTGAGAATATAGTAGACTTTGTCTTCTGTTTTCTGAATAGGTTGGCCACGTACTTTAATCTGATCGCTCGCTAAATCGACTAGCGTTTGCGGAACCTGTATAACTTGCCCGTTGACTGTGACGACGCCTTGGAAAATAAGCTCTTCACAAGCACGACGCGAAGCTACTCCGGCTCCTGCCAAGACTTTACTTAATCGTTGTTTACTCACCTTGATTGCCTAAACTTTAAATTAAAAGAAATTTGCAATTAAGTTAACATGCAAAAAATTAAAAATCAAGGTTATAAGAGTATTAAAATCCGCTCTTTAAAAAGAACGGATTTTGAATCTAACTAGAAATAATTAGGATGCAAAGAACGTAAAACTAAGATTTCTTTGTAAGTAGGATCGTTTGTAATTTCTTCAAATTTATATGTTTCATCCACAGGTGCATTGAGATCGACATCTTGTAAGTGTACTAAGTCTTGGGTTTGAGCATCACGATAAACCATTTGCCAATAACTCATTCCAAAACAGAAACGCACGTACACATTACCAGGAAAATGTTGGAAAGCATCTTTTATCACTTGTATAGCAGGATCAGAATTTGGATCATGCTTGATCATAATGCAGTTTCTGTCTAAGTAAGCCACCGCTTTATTTTGATTCAAAACAAGGATTTTTTCTGAATTTGGGCCTAGCTGATTTTGCTCGACATCTGGATTAACATCTGCTGGAGGAGGCACATTTTCTACTGGCTCTTCTTTTTTGCCTTCTTGAATCTCAGGATCTGGCTCTGGCTTTGGAAGCTTATCACCGATAAGCACCTCTCCTGCCGCTTTCTTCACCGCTGGATCTACCTGCTGTTCTTGTGGCTGCACGTTACGATTCGCCCAAACACGGCTGAAAACGTGGTATAAAGCCACTCCGGTGAAAATTCCTAATGCCACAGCCCCTACTAACAGCCTTATCTTACTTTGTTTCTCAATAAAATTGACAACAGGACTATAAAAATCAACACTAGCTAAAAAATTAACGCGCATTATTAACCCCCTTTATTTTTATAAAACAAAACCAAGAGAATAAAATTAACAAACAAAACTTTTTTAAACAACTAAATTCTTAATTGAATTAAGTATCTCTTTTATGTTATGTTCATCCCACAAATGATAGGAGGCTCTCAATGGTCAAATTAATTTTAATGCGTCATGGTCAATCCGTCTGGAATCTCTATAATCTCTTTACAGGATGGGTCGATATTCCTTTGTCTTCTCAAGGGGTCGAAGAAGCCTTGACAAACGGGCGTCGCATTAAAGATGAGCCAATTGACATTATTTTTACTTCTACTTTAATTCGAGCGCAAATGACAGCCATGTTAGCACTAACTGAGCATCATTCAGGTAAAGTGCCTGTCATTTTGCATCCAGGTGAAGGAAAATTAGAAGAATGGGCGCACATTCATAGTGCAGCCGCGCAAGCGCAAACCATTCCTGTGATTCGTGCCTGGGAACTCAATGAGCGCATGTATGGAGAGTTACAAGGGGTCAACAAACAAGAATTAGCGGAAAAATATGGAGCCGAACAAGTACAAATTTGGCGCCGCAGTTTTGATGTACCGCCTCCTCATGGAGAAAGCCTGGAAATGACCGCGGCTCGCTCGATTCCTTATTTTGAAAAACAAATTTTACCTTGTTTAGAGCAAGGACAAAACGTTTTTGTGGTCGCACATGGCAATTCTTTGCGTTCGATTATCATGAAATTAGATGGATTGACACCACAAGAAGTCGTGCGTTTAGAGTTAGCAACAGGGTTGCCAGTCATTTATAACTATGAGAATGGATCTTTTACCAAGCAAACTTAAACTATGACTGCACCCATTTATTTAGATAATAGCACCACAACAAAGCCCTCTGAAAGGGCCATTAGCGCTATGATGCCCTATTGGACTACTTATTGGGGCATTCCTTCTGCTCCGCATCAAAAAGGACAAGAATTATATCCAAGCTTGACGACCTGCTTTAAATCGTTATATGCTTTTATAGGTGCTCATGAAGAGGATCAACTCGTTCTCACCTCTTCCGGAGCCGAAGCTGTCAATCATGTTATTTCTTCTATTTATCGCGATGTGACCGTCGCAACTGGTAAAAATCATTTTCTCACTTCTATCACAGATGAAGCTCCCTCGATTATGGCAATTGGACGCTTAGAACCTTTTGGATGCGTTGGTAAAACAGTGGAAGTCAATGCACAAGGCATTCTCACACCTAAAATTTTAGCTGAATCCCTTTCTCCGCGCACCGCTTTAGTCTCCTTGTCATGGGCCAATGGTTTAACGGGTGTTATTCAGCCTGTCGCAGATATTGCCGCTCTCTGTCAAGAACGCGGTGTACGCCTCCACTTAGATGCCACGCATGTTTTAGGCAAATTATATTACGATCTAGAGGAAATTGGAGCCGATTATATCACGTTCAACGGAGATCAACTGCATGCTCCTAAAGGAACAGGCATTCTGTATGTCAAACGAGGCATCACTTGCTCCCCTTTTATATTCGGCAGCGCCGATCAAAGCGGCATGCGCGCCGGCGGTCTCAATATGCCTGCTTTAGCCGGACTCACGCAAGCTGCCCAAGAAGCCTTAGATAGCCGCGATTTGCTCTGCACCGAAGTGGCGCGCTTGCGCGATCAACTGGAACGCGGTATTCTGAAGGGTTTTCCAAAAGCACAAATTTGTTTTAAGCAGCAAGAAAGATTGCCGCATTGCACAACAGTTATTTTTCCGGGGATCGCCAATGAAGCTTTGTTGTTTGCTCTGAATCGCCGTGGCGTCTGCGCAAGTATTGGAGGAGGCAATTTTCAACAATTAGGTCTCCTGTTGACAGCTTGTGGAATTGAAGAAAATTTGGCTCATAGTGCACTTTCCTTTAGTTTATCACGCTACACCACCGAAGAAGAAATTGAGCGCGCCACTGCTCTTATTGTGGAGTCGGCTCTTCAACTTGCACGTTTATCTGAAAATATTTCTTTACAAGGAGAATCTTCTCAAAAATGAGTCTACGTACCCTTACACACCCCTTTCCTTGGTCCCGCTATAGCAAGAAATTGAACGCTAAAATTGAGCGTCCTCGTTCTGTAGGATTTTTTACTAAAGAACAATCAGAAGAACGCGGCATGCGTTTAGCGTGCGGGAAAGAAGGAAAGATGGAAGATGGGAATATGATTTATCTTTATTGGTTGGTCGACCCGGAAGAAGGAACAGTGGTCGACGCCCGTTTTCAAGCGTATGGACAGTCGGCCTTGATTGGCGCAGCAGAGATCGCGTGTGAGTTGGCAATTGGTAAAAATTATGACCAAGCGCGCCGAATTGGAGCTGATCTCATTGACAAGCAAGTGAGAGACCGAGCCGATGAGCCTGCTTTCCCTAAAGAAACCTCGCCTCATCTCAATTTAGTTTTAGGAGCACTGGACCAAGCTGCAGATCAATGCATGGACATTCCTTTGCCCACCAATTATGTGGCTCCCCCGGCTCCACTTGATATTGGAGAGGTTTTAGAAGGTGGATACCCCGGTTGGGATACGTTCACTCTTAAACAAAAAATGGGTTTAATTGAAGATGTCATTGCACGTGATATTCGCCCTTATATCGAGCTAGATGCGGGTGGAGTTCAAGTGATAGATTTGATCAATCAACGAGAAGTGATCATTGCTTATCAAGGTTCTTGCACATCTTGTTTTTCTGCTACAGGAACCACTTTATCTTATATTCAGCAAGTGTTGCGCGGAAAAGTTCATCCTAGTTTGATTGTCATCCCTGATTTGTCTAACTTTCATTAATCTTTCTTCTCTGTGCCTCTCTGCGCTCTCTGTGGTGATTAAATTTTACCACAGAGAACACAGAGAGACACAGAGGAAAGAAGAGTTGAACTTAATTATTCTTCTTTTTCACCTACAATTCTATGCGCTACTGCGTCAAGCACGTCTATAGCGACTTGACCGGCAGCTTGCCCAGCAGCGAGAACAGGATTCACATTTGGTGGCGGAGCTGGAGGAGGCACAATAATATTGCGATTGACATACAAATACATCCAAATAGGCTGTAAATAGGTTCCATGCGTAAATTGACGCGCTTGATCTTCAGGTTGAACATTTACTCCTCTTAAATAACGCAACGCTCCTTCATAAGCTCCTTGCGCGATTCCTTTTTGAGCCTCTTGTGCATGGTTTTGAATCATGATAAAAACATCATGGCTAAGCGCATAAATACTAATCGCAACTGACGATTTAAAAAGAATCCCCAAGGGTACAGTGACCATCAAAGTCATAATTTTAAGTAACCATAATCCACTAAAAAACATCGCACTCACAGCTAACATACGTAAAGCGGCATCTTGAATTTTTTGAGAATTCTCATTCACTTTAGGCCCTTTAAAAACCTTTTCGTTTACCCAACGTGTTAAGAGCCTCCCATCATCTTCTATTGTGCGAAAAAGACCATAAATCATATTTTACCTCCCAGTAAATTTTTAATAACTTAACAATACAAGTAGAGAAATAGAAATGTCAAAGACTTTATGAAAAATAAGAATTTTTGTAATTATCATTTACTGATTGTTTTTTATAAAAACAAAACAAAGAAAAACCGGATTGACAACTTAAACCCGAAGAATTATGAAAAAATAACAAGACCTATCCATTAGCATACACGCGCTAGCGCAACATTTCACGCGTATTCGACTTTCTTTTGTTCAAGAAAAATACCATTATTTATCTTAACAGTAAGGGAGAGATCATGACGACTTCCACTTCAGTTACTCCTTACCCAGCCCCAGATTGGGAAGCCATCAAACAAACAACAACAGAAGTCAATGGGTTTATCGCTTCACTTGATTTGGCAAGATTTCCCGCTCCTCATATCCCGGAATATGACGACAAAACTTTTTCTTTAAAACCTTATGCAATTCAATGGTTTGGATCAGCAACTGATCCTTTTTCGGGAACTCAAGATGCTCTTTCTCGACTAAGAGAAAAAATCATTACTTTAGAAAAAGCTGCCCACTCTATTACTGAAGTGTACTCTAATCCTTCACGAGACATATTGAATTGGCACAGCTCTTTGATCGGAATTGTCCAACAAGTGGATTTAAAAGCACGGAAGTGTTTGGATCAATTTGTGGATTATTATTTAAAAAATCAAGCCGAAGGTAGAGCAACTAGCTTACTTCAGCTAGGTAAACAAATTTTCCAAAAAATTGAAACGCTAGAGCACACCTTATTTCAACATTTTCAAAATAATGAACGTTATACAAAATCGATTGATGCCATACGCTTTGCTTATCAAGCCTATCCTATTGTTCATTTTCGTGATAGCAATCGTCAACATTTGGAAGAAGTCAGTTGGAGCGAAACAGAAGGGGTTGTCATTAATGAAAAATTAATTGCAGATATTCTAGCAGATTTAAAAGCAAAAGCGCATCCAGACGCCACTAGAGAAGCTATTCGTAATGTGACTAATTTTTTAAGCGTACCTAATGAAGCAGACAAGATTAAAATTTCATTTGATACACAAGATGCTTTTTGGATTCCGCTACATCCTATTACACATAAAAATGGTGAAGTTGAATTTGCTCCGACAGGCGTAACAGGAACGTGTGAACGCGACAGAACTAAATCAAATAAAGCAAATGAAAATATTTGTAATGTTTATTATTACGTTAATCCTCACACTTCTCAGCTTGTCATCAGTTGTGGAGTCATTGATACAAAAAATAAAGCCAAGCAACTGGTAGCTTGTATACAAAAGGCCACTGCAGAAAGCTCTTGTCATGATTCTAAAAGATATATCATTCATCAATTCAACACTTTTTTTAATGAAAAAAATCTCATAAAACAAACTCATCTCTCTGCTAAAGAAGTAGAAGAACTCTTGAAAAAAGCGGATCCGGAAAATAAAGATAACATTTCTGTTTTACATCTCAACACCACTTTTAATGCAGGCTCTAATATCCCCTTGGAAACAGGTAAATCTTTAAAACTCAATCAAGAAAGTTTGCTACAACTTGCACACTTTACCATGGAAGATGTGTCAAAATTACTCTCTGAACAGACATTTTCTGCTTTAGATGAACTTAAACTTAAACTACATGCCTGTCAACTTTCTTTAGATGAATCCAAAGCTTCTACAATACAAGAAGAAGAGGAGGATGTGGCATCTTTTTTAAAGATCGAGATAGAGACTCCAACTAATGAAGAGAGCCCAATAGAATCAGAACCACAAGAAACAAATTTGACAAAAACAGCTTCACAAACCGAAGAAAAAAAACCTTTGGAAAATGACGAGCAAACTGAATTACCAAACAGTCCCAGAAGCTTAAAAGCTAGTTCTACAGATATTTTAAGCAATATAGAAGCCTCTATTCAAGAATTGGAAAACAATAAAAGTAGAAGTAAAGAGAATCCCAATCCCAAATTAGATAAGGCTATATTGCTTCTAAAACTTTTAAAACTTAATCTAGGACTACAATTTGAATCTCCCGATGTACCGAAATTTTCACGTTGTACGCAAATTGAATTACTTTTATTGACTTATAAATTGCTCAAGATGCACATCATCTTGATTTGTAAAAGTGGGTTAGATCGCTCCGGTGGGGTAAGAACTTTCGAAATTGGATTATCTCACCTTGAACAACGATTTTACAAAGAAGAACTTTCACAGATTCTTGAGCCTACTCGTCCAGATTCAGCAGCTGCTGATTTTGTTTTATTATCCCAAGATCAAGAAGATTCTCTTTCTCCAACCCAAGAAACACCATCTTCACAAGCAGCTCAACCTTTAGAGACTCCTACATTAGGTGTAGATAATCAAGAAAAAGCACAAATCAAAGCTTATCAAGGTTTATTCAATTTTATTTATCACTATGAAACCTATCGCCAACAGCTTGCAGATCTATTCCATAATATTCTAAAAAACAATCAAGCAAAACTTAATCAAACAAAAGGCTGGTTTAGCAAAGGTCCTCAACCTTACCTGCATGATTTGAATTATTTAGATCAAGTCACTACTGGCCAAGTAGAACATCCTAGAACTCAACTTTTAGCTAAAATCAAAGGTTCAAAAGAACTACGCCATGCACTTTTTTACGAAGAAATGGTGATTCTATCTCTTTTCAAAGAATCTATTAAAACGTTGTTTAGTACAGGAATTGTAGGACTAAAATACCACCAAGATGCAGCTAGCTGGCTACAACGTATGATGGCTAACAAGTTTCCTATGCAAAGATGGCCTCTCTTTATTTCTTTAAAGAAAGATGCATCCACTCTTATTCCTATTCAACTTCTTCAATTGACAACTAAATGGGCAAAAGCTGGCCTCCTATCTTGGAAATCTCAGATCATCATAGGATCAATTACAAAGGTGGCTCAGCAGATTATTCTGCGTTTTGGTCAAAAAAGAGGAGATTAAATGAGAACCTTTTTTCTATTTCTGAAAACGTATTTATTTTGTCTTTATCAAGGCAGAATAGCATCAAACCCTTTACGACGAATAACGTTCAGTAAGGTAAGTACCGCACCTGTTGGCTGTTTTACTCCTCTTTCCAATTGTGAAACATAACCAACTGTCAAGTTGAGATAACTAGCAAACACTGCTTGACTGAGATGTGCTTCCTCTCTCAGCATGCGAATTTCCTCACTAGTTATTGGGTCTATTTTTGGACATTTCTCTTTATTTAGATGACGCATTGTAATTTTCGCATATGCTTTCTCGTCAAGGATTCCCTCTTGCTGCATATCTTTAGCAGTCTCAAGAAGAGCTTTTGTTAATCGACTAGGCTTTTTATTCATACACTACCTCTTGTAAAAGACCATTAGAAAGCGAGCGTTTAAGTTCATCATCATTTACGTTAAGCCAAACCGCAGCAATTTCTTTCAACGATTCCAATTCATCATTTTCAATATTGTCACGCTCATTTTTCGCAAATCCATAAAGGAAGACCGTTCTTCTACGATGCCGATAAGCAATTATAACTCGATATCCTTTTGATCTACCTCGCCCTTCTCTAGCTACTCTCTGCTTAATGACGTCGCTACCTAAATCTGCATCAATAAGTCCACGCTCAGTTCGCTTGACCACTTCACATAAGGTCCTATCATCTATGTGCGCTCGTTTTGCATATCGAATAAACCACTTCGTTTTAAAAACCTTCAAAGCTATCCTCTTTTTTAATTAAAGTATAACACTATAAATTAGAGTTTGCAATGAAAATCTATTTTGAAGAGGTAAGCGTTTGCTTACCTCAACTTCACTTCACCACTTCTTCAAGAAGAGCGTTCCAAAGCGGACGGAAAAAAGTTCCTTGTGTTAACGGATGAGCCGCAGCACCATTCACTTGACGACC
Organism: Parachlamydiaceae bacterium; assembly: GCA_030147755.1. Taxonomy (GTDB): domain Bacteria; phylum Chlamydiota; class Chlamydiia; order Chlamydiales; family Parachlamydiaceae; genus JASBUW01. The sequence continues at coordinate 17,013 of JASBUW010000153.1, read as the reverse complement.
ATTCCACACAGCTTTTAACGCATCTTTTGCTTGTCCAAAAAAGTTTGCAGCAATATTAATCACGTGATGCACGGGATTTTGGTGATCTTCTGTTCCCTTAGCAATCACAAATACATCATGAGCGGCTGCATACATCAAGCCCGCTTTAACCAAACCAACAAGTACTCCAGCCGGATTACCTGCCGATAATGCCGCTACAGCAAGATAAGCGCCATATACCATTCCAAAAGATGCAATGATGCGTATTGCGGCATAACAAGCCTTTGGCTTTTCTTGATCAGCTAGCTTATCTCTACAAAAATTGACCATTGTCACAAGATCTTCTTGAACGATTGTTGTAATATTTGGAATCATATAACCTCTTTTTTTATTAAATTAGCAAACTTTATTAAAACAAGAACTAATTTTATGTTTTGTTGTTTTATTTGTAAACTAAAAACGATTAATTTATATATTGTTAATAATAAATCAATAATTACTTAATTATTAACAAACTCACCTGCATAAAATATTTTTGAATGACCATTTGAGAGCCGTAATTCGATAGCTCCCTGGGGATGAAGGCTTTCAAAATGCGCTTCTATCAGTTGTTGATTATCATGAAAACACACTTTTTGTCCTTTTTGCAAAGCTGAACGCATTTGAAACAGAGGAAAGAAAGGTGTAAAGCTTGTGGTCATGAATTGATTGAGCATCTCTATAAACTGATTTTTTAAACTTTCCAAAATTTCAAAGGGATCAAAACAAGATCCGCTTTCTACCAATAAAGAAGTGGCAGGGCGATCAATTTGTTCTAAAATGTTTTGAGGCATGTTGATATTGAGCCCAATTCCACAAATGATTCCACATTGAGAATTTTCGACAGTTGTTTCACAGAGAATTCCTCCTACTTTTTTGTTATTCAATAAAACGTCATTAGGCCATTTAATTTTAGGAGTGAAGCCTTTTTTTTCCAATGTGTGAGCCGCTGCTAAGGCTAGTAATTGCGGAATATGTCCGCTATCTGTGCGTTGCAAAGAGATCCACCAGCAGAAAGTGGCATAGATATTGACATGAGGAGGAGATATCCATGTGCGTTTAAAGCGACCCCGCCCCGCTGTTTGCTGAGAGGCGGTCACCAATGTGACGCCTTCTGCTGCCCACTGATCAACATGCGTTTTAGCCCAGGTATTTGTCGAATCGATGGTTTCAAAATGAACGTGCTTAGTCAGGGCAAGCGGATCACGCATGACCTGATTTTTGACTTGTTTATTCCTGGTTTTCTTGTTATGGTAGAGTTCTTTCTTCATTTTTCCTTTTTTAAAGCTATGTGGAGCTCTCGTTATTTAACACGCTTAGACTTTAGAGTGATTCCTGTCATTCTAGGTTTGATGATCATTAGTTTATTGGTCGTTTCTGCTTACACGATTGACCCTTCCTCAGATCATGCAGAAGAGGTATTTTTAACACCTGTTGTTCGCACGCAAATCCAGTGGTTTGTCATTGGTTCTATCGTCTATGTCGTGTGTGCAGGATTCGACTACAACAAACTACGCGAATGGACCTGGATTTTATATGCGCTTATGATTATATCGCTTGTGGGATTATTTTTTACAGACTCTATTCAACGGGTCCATCGTTGGTATCGTATTCCTTTTTTGAATGCAAGCTTTCAACCTTCTGAATGTGCCAAATTTATTGTTGTCATTACATTGAGCTGGTTTTTAGAAAGAAGACGTCCCCTAGCCACGGCATGGAGTACCGCATTTTATGCCGGCATTATTGTCGGAATTCCTTTTTTGTTGATTCTCAAACAACCCGATTTGGGCACCGCTTTGGTACTTTTTCCCATTAGTTTGGTCATGTTTTATTTTGGAGATTTGCGACCCTCTATTGTGAAATGCATGGCTATCGGAGGCGGATGTCTGCTTTTTCTTGTCGCCTTAATTTTTTTGGGAATTTTGCCGCACGAAACTCTGCGTCCCTATGCCACTAAAGTGCTAAAAGATTATCAATTCGATCGTTTAGATCCTGCTACACATCACCAAAAGGCAGCAGCCACTGCTATTGCTTTAGGAGGACTCACAGGCACAGGCTGGCGCAAAAGTGAATTTAGCGGCAGAGGCTGGTTGCCGGCACCTTATACCGATTCTGTTTTTCCTGCCTTTGGAGAAGAGTTTGGAGTAGTGGGATTGCTTTTACTCATGGTCCTTTATTACGCTTTGATTTATTTTAGTTTTCAGGTGACAGCTGTTGCTAAAGATCCTTTTGGACGCCTATTGTCTGCAGGAGTGACAGTTTATTTAGCCATGCATATCTTAGTCAATATTGGCATGATGTGTGGTTTTTTGCCGATTACAGGTGTTCCCCTGATTTTAGTGACGTATGGGGGGTCTTCCATTTGTTCTACCATGCTTGCGCTAGGCATTTTGCAGAGTATTTATAGTCGGAGGTTCATGTTTTAATGACGTTACAAGAATTTATTTTTGTGCCTAGCATTTGGTTAGGTGAAGGAAAAATCACTTTTACAGCCTCACCTGAATTTATTCGCTTTTATACGAAGTGGGAGATTAGTCAAGAACAGGAAGGAGTATTGAAAGCTGTTCAAACTGTCGAAATGCAAGGCATCGAAGAGCATGTAATCAACAAATTTACATTCCAAGATATTACACCGACTTCTTTTGCAGTTTATATGGAAAATGATCTTGTAGGTAAGATTACAGGCAAAGGATTGCGTCAAGAGCAGACGATTGCGTGGGAATTTCGCGGTGAATTGGCTTTTGAAGGTTTTGAAGTCTATGAACAACAAGAAAATGGTGATTATTTTCTGCATGCCGAATATGGATCTCCTGATCAATATCGTACCATTGTAGAAGGCCTTGTGTGGCGTAAAGGATCATAAAGTATGTTTAAGCATTTGAAAAATTTAGGTTTAACAGGAGTAGGGTTCATTTTATGTACGGCTTGTCAACTCTCGTGTGCAACGATGACGGCACCTACTTTTGAACGCATTCCAATTGGGGCTCCGGTCGCCACTCTGGAAGCAGAGGCAGGGCCACCCTTTCGCGTCACTACAGATGCCTCTGGAAAACAGCATTATCGCTATTTGGAAAGAATTCAAATCGGGCCGAATACGACGTGTCAAAACACATACATTATCACAGTGAAAAATGGACAAGTTATTGACAAACAGCAATTGCAAGATTCAAAATCTTTTGACGTTCAAATTCATTAATGACAAAATCCACATGATATAATGTTTAATCCTAATAATAGGAGTAAGATCATGAATTACAAAAGCTATCATGGACATTTCAATTATGATGAAGAAGCTAAGATTTTCCATGGAGAAGTAAGTGATTTAAGAGATGTGATTACTTTTCAAGGAACTTCTTTAGAAGAATTAGAGCAAGCTTTCAAAGATTCTATTGATGACTATTTGGATTTTTGCAAAAAGTTAGGAAAAACTCCTGAAAAATCAATAAAATTCAACACAAAGAAACAAAGGCACTAAGACGCAAAGAAATAAATGAGTTCTTTCTTTGCGTCTTAGTGCCTTTGTTTCTTTGTGTTGAATTTTATTCACAATTTAAATGATAAAAAAATATTCATAAATAAATTAATCTACTAGACAAAAAAAATTTGATATAAATATAATAACTATTTCCTTAAAAAAGGAGTTTTATGTTTATTAGAGAATCACAAACATTAGATATTAGCTTAAAAAACGTATATAATAATTATGGTCCTTATTCACTAGACATAGCTACTTGGAAAAATCTAGTCATTAGAATTTGGAATGTCATTAAATCCATCTTTGATCAATCTGACTGGCAAATAGCCAATAAAAAATTAGCCGCGATTATTCAGGCTGAGGGAAATAAAGATACGGAAAACTACTATCTCGTGAGTTTTCCCGGTTTAAGAGAAGATATGTTCTCTCTATCGGAAGCTAGAGAAATTGCAGATCATTTATTAACTAACTTAATAGAGAAAAAAAGTAAAAAAGATTTTTCAGGAGCGATTCTTTCCATGCGAAAACGCCTAGAACAATGTATTGGAGAGGTCCTCTTTAAGAAAGCAAATCAACATCCAGAAATGTTTCCTGAATGGGATTATAGTGAAGGCTCAGATTTTAAAAAAGCACCTCGTAAAAAACAGCTAGAAATGATTTGTCAAGCAGCAGGTTGTAGAACATCAATTTTAATTCCCGCTTTATACGATATTTCTAACGGAAAATATAATGAGAACAATCCGAATTTTTTCGATTGAGATCTTTTAATGGATAGTAAGCAAACTAATCTTCTCGATCAGGAAAACTAAAGAGGTCATCCAACGACTGCAAGGTCACATCACGGCTAATCGCTGCTATCGAATCTGTCAAGGGAATACGCTTAGGACAGACTTGCACGCAATTTTGGTTGTTGCCACAGTCACTAATTCCCCCCTCTTCCATGAGAGGACGCAAGCGCAAAGCGCGTTGTGTGTGCCCGACAGGATTAGCATTAAAAAGGCGTGCCTGAGAGATTGCTGCTGGACCCACAAATTTAGAGTGGTCATTCACTTGCGGACAGGCTTCTAGACAACAGCCACATGTCATACAAGTGGACAAAGCGTACATGATTTTTTGCTTCTCGGGACTAATTCGTGGGCCAGATTCCGTATTATAAGTGCTATCCACGTCAATCCACGCATGCACGCGTTTAAGGTCTTCAAACATGCGACTACGGTCTACAATCAAGTCTCGTACTAAAGGAAATTTGGTAAAAGGTGCCAATCGAATGATCGAACTTCCTGTTTGCTTCACAATATGCTCAATGAGAGCCGTGCAAGCTTGTCGAGGATATCCATTAATCAGCATGGAGCAAGACCCACAGACTTCTTCCAAGCAACCCGATTCCCACACCACGGGAGTCACTTTTTCGCCTTTACGATTCACCGGATGCCGTTGAATCTCCATCAAAGCCGAAATGATATTGGCCATGGGATGCCATTTTAGTTCAAATTCTTCCCAATATTGATGTCCGGGATGCCCACGATAAATGCGCAAAATATACGTTTCATCCATGGCTGACTCCTGATTTAATTAAATAGGTAGTACAATATTGCTAGGAATATTTTCTAAAGTCGGTTTCACCTTCTTGGCTGTCGCATAATCTCGTTTTACAGGTTTAAGGTGGCGCAAATCCACCGGTTCATAAGAAATAATAGGTTCATCTGACTTCGAATCATAGGTCGCACGTGTAATTTTCAACCAATTTTCATCATCTCGTATAGGAAATTCTGGCTTAAAATGAGATCCACGAAATTCATTGCGCAGTAACGCCCCTTTCGTAATGATCACCGCAAGTTCCAGCATGGGACCAAACTGATTGGCAAAGGCATATGTTTGATTGGCGAATTGGCCATGATCATCCAGCGAAATGTGTTGATAACGCTCACGTATCTCTTTCAATTTATTCAATGTGCGCTGCAAATCAGCATTATTACGTTTTACGGTCACATAACGCGTCATCCAATCTGCCAATTCATCATGCAACTGATAAATATTTTCAGGTCCATTCCGCGCCAAAATATTTTGTTTGAGCTCTTCTTCTACTTTTAACGCTTGCTCATAGACCCCAGAAGGGGTGTCATGATATGAAGAAGTCAAATTATCGATATAACGTGGAACCTCTTGTCCAGCTACTAATCCACTAAAGATGCACGAAAGAAGCGCGTTTGCACCTAAACGATTGGCTCCATGATATGCAAAATCAGACTCGCCTATATTAAAACATCCAGTCAGATTTGTCATCTGACGATAACGCTCAAACCGATCAGGATCATCTGCTGCTGGCCAATCTATCCACGCCCCGCCCATCGTGTAATGCATAGCAGGGAAGATTTTCATGGGAACTTTGCGCGGATCTTCTCCTGTAAACTTCTGATAAATCTCTAAAATGGATTCAAGCTTGTTCTTTTTCTCTTCTGATAAGTGAGAAACATCCAAATAAACTTGCATGCCGCCTTCTATTCCGAGACCCATTTCACAGACTCGAAGCACTTCACGTGATCCGATATCGCGCGGCACTAAATTTCCTAAAGCAGGATAAAGCTCTTCTAAGAAGTACCAAGGTTCTCCTGTTTTACCACAGGGTATCATCCGCCCATCGGGCGTTTCGATCATTTTAGAGGAATCCCCATAAACCCAAACACGCCCCCCTTCTCCACGTGCTGACTCCGACATCAAACGCAACTTATCTTGCCCGGGAATAGCGGTAGGATGAATTTGAATGAATTCTCCATTCGCATAAATCATTCCTTGCTGAAACAAGCGTCCATTGGCAGCCCCGGTACAGAAGGTGGAGTTAGTCGATTTTTTGAAAATAACGCCAATTCCACCCGTCGCCATCACCACAGCATCTGCCTTTAATACAAATAATTTCATATTAAAGAGATCCATCACAACAACGCCACGCGCTACTCCTTGTTCATCTAACACAAGGCGCATGAATTCATGTGACTCAAATTTTTCTACACGTCCCAAAGTTTCATATTTACGCACTTGCTCATCGAGAGAATACAAGAGTTGTTGCCCTGTTGAAGCTCCACAAAAGGCTGTGCGATTATAGAGGGTGCCTCCAAATCGCCGAAAATCTAACGTTCCTTCCGGCGTACGATTAAATGTGCATCCCAGGCGATCCATCATTCTTACAATATTAGGAGCAGACAGACACATTTCTAAAATTGCAGGCTGATGAGCTAAAAAGTCGCCTCCTTTCATGGTATCGTAAGCATGAATAATCGGCGAATCATCTTCCCCTTTCAAATTCATCGCTGCATTAATGCCTCCCTGTGCACAAACGGAATGAGAGCGTTTAACCTTAGTCACGGACACGATTTTTACATGACAGCCATTTTCCGCTAATCGCATAGCAGCTGAAAGGCCTGCAAGACCTCCCCCTACTACGATCACTTCTTTTTTCGTTTTATATGCTGCCATAACGCCTTAATGCTTGAGATTAAACCAATATGTTCCCCAAATCGCTGCCAAACCCAAAAATGCAATCAATACCATCAACACTACCGCCAATTTACGCATTCCCCGCTGAGAATTCGCCGTTAAAGTGACTCCCCACGTAATCATAAAGGTCCATAATCCATTGAACGCGTGAAAACAAGCGGCAAGAACCAAACCTGTATAGAGAAGAATCATTGTCGGATTTTTAAAAGTATCGCGCACCATCAATAATTCCGCTATTCCAAAGGATTGAGAAACTCCCAGCACCTGTTGAGCATTTAAAGGACGTTTTTGTAATGCCTTTAACCATGCTTGTTCTTCTCGACTCTTCTGAGCAGCAATGAGTGCTTCAGGTGTCTCTTGTGTCACTTCTACAGGAGGACGTGACGCTAACGATTGCTCAATTTGCTGAATATGCGCTTGATCATAAACTTCGAATCCCAATCGTCGTGAAAGGGTCGCTAATCCACTATCATTATCCAACCGCACCATATAAAAATGCTCGGTACCCAACTGAGCAGACGTCGGATATTCTAAAAAACGCATATGAATCACGTGCGCAACAATTCCCACCAATAAAATCCAAGAGGTCCATCTTTGCCACGTATAAGCTTGATTACGCGGATATTGACCTAAAGCAGGCGCTGATCCATCTGTCGAAAAATTATTATATTCTCCCGTGAAAAGGTAACGAATCCCCCATATTCCATGGATGAGCAAAGGAATCCCAATTAAAGAAATTTCAATGACAGGTAAATAAGGAAGCCCTTTGAGAAAATTGACGGCGCTGACAAATCCGCTCCCATCATCTCCAATAAATAAAGCGGCTTGTGAATTGGTTAGCAAGTGCTCAATTAAAAAAATAACTAACCAAAGTCCGGTTAAAGAATGGGCTCTACGCCAAATAAAGGCCTTGGGAATAGGAGGTGCTTGGTAAGGAGAAGCCATATAATCATAAAGGTAAAATTTATTTTCAAAATAGGCGAGCCCGAAAAAATTTACAAAGAAAAAATTGAGAATAATTTTCCAATTTTAAACAAATAGCGATTTTAATTCTCACTACATAAACATAAATTCTTGCTTTAATTTATTATTTTTAGTAAAATCTAATTTTTCATAAACTTAAACCAAATAATCAATATGACTTATATTGCTAGTATAAAAAATTCTTTTAATTCAGTTTATGCCTTTGTTGATCGCCAGCTTTTACGTCAACTGAGTCCCTTGCAAAAAAAAGTGGCTTTGGTCGTTGCCACTCTTTTCAGCTGTGTGATAGCGGGATATTGCTTATATCGTTGCTGTTTATCTAAGAAGGTAACACGGGCAGATCGAGATCAAGCTTTAAAATTGAAGCAAGAAGGAGAAACTTTACGTTTAGCCGGAAAATATACAGAAGCGGCAGATAAAATCAAGGAATCGCTAGAGCTCGATGATGATCCCAAGGCGCTTAAAGTGTATGCTGAAACGCTTTTGATGAAAAAAGATTTTACAGAAGCAAAAGCCGTATTTGAAGAAATTTTAGTCATGGCTCCGCAAGACCCCTTTGCTTTAAGTGGGCTTGGAGAAGTTTTGCGTATGCAAGGTCAATATCAAGAAGCCATTGATCTTTATAAGACAGCAGAAACGCACGAGCCTAAAAACATGCGCGCTTTAGCCGGACACGCCCACGCTGCACGCTTATTAGGTCGTTATGAAGAAGCGAGCGAATACTTTCAAAAAGTGTTGGCAGAAGACGATAAAAATATAGATGCTCTAAGTGGATATGCTGATACATTATCTTGGCAAAATCAAACTGATAAAGCGGTTGAACAATTTAAAACTCTTTTACCTCTTGATCCGACCAATCTATTTATTCTCAATAGTTATGGAGAAACCTTAATACAAGTTCCGGATCTCGATGGCGCTCTCCAACAATTTGAAGAAGCTTTAAAAATTGCTCCTCAAAATTTACTTGCTTTACGTGGACAAGCAGAAGTGCTTTTTCGTTTAGACAGAAAAGATGAGGCTAAAGCAAAAGTAGCAGAGCTTCTTAAGATTGAACCTCAAAATGCATCTGATTATGTGAATCAAGCCTTAGCTTTAATGATCACCGATCAATCAAATGAAGCTATAGAAAAATTAAAAACAGCTCTTACACTAAGACCTCAATACTTTTTTGCACATGTCACTTGTGCCAGGATATTGCATAAGATGCCAGGTAAGCAAGAAGACACAATCAAGCATCTGCAACAAGCTATTGGATTAAGCCCTCATCATGTCGTCGTCCTAAATGCATATGGTGATCTATTAATTGAGATTGAACAGCTTGTGCAAGCTAAAAAGCAGTTCGAAAAAGTTTTAGAAATTGATAAAGACAATGCTCACGCCCTCAAACAAAAAGAGCATTGTGAAACATTTCTTGAAGCAATGAAGAAAGTCTAAATTTAATTATCCTAATTTATTTTGCCGTTTGCAATCTTGCTTATCCTGTTACAAGATAGGTAAGATCACAAGCGGCAAGATAGGAAGGATAGCTTTCCCATTCTTATTGAATTAAAGTCTTACTCTTCTTATGATACTGGGGATTTAGTATTTATAAAACAAATCCCTTTCTATTAACCCACTTACCTGGGTCTTCATGATGTTAAATATTTCCTCTTATATTCCCTCTTTTTCCGGGGACATTTGCCTCAGTTCATGTATACCTCGACCCAAAGTAGTCCTTTGGTTTGCTTTGGCTATCATCAGTCATTGGACAATTAGCTATTTATTTCCTGCTCTTTTTTTTAAGAATAAAAGAATTGAACCCACAAAAGAAAAAAATGCTCAAGAACGTAAAACACAGGAAATAGCAAAAAAAATCCTGCCACTAGATGCCTCACCTCAGCCAGTAATTTTCCCCTCTTCTCCTATAAAAAACACACCTATACTTATATCTAAACAGCCACAAGAACAAGAAGAAATAGAAAAGGAGAACCCGTCTATAAATGAAAATAAGGGTCCACAAGTAACACAAGAAGTATTATTAGAAACGCCCTCTGATGTACAACAAAAGCAGGAAGAAATAGAAAAGGAAGATAAGCTTACAAATGAAAATAAGATTCTTGATCAAGCGGAAACTTTAAACGAAATAAAAGTCGATGAAAAACAAGAAGCATTATCTAAGGAATCCGAATCATTAGAACAAGTTTCCGATGCGCAGCAAGAAGGAATGACAGATGAGCAACTCGCACAAGCTATCGAAGAATATAAAACCATTTTAGCTACCGATCCACGCAACGTTGCAGTCTTATTTAAGGTTGCAGAGCTATTAAAGAACCAAAGAGAGTGTGAAGAAGCAGATGAATTTTTTGAACGGGCGTTGGAAGAAGAACCAGAAAATATGGAAATTTTAAATAGTTATGGAGACAATTTAACTTTACAAGGGATGCGAGAGCAAGCGGCTATTCAATTCAAAAAAATGATTGATTTAGACACAAAAGATGCTATTGCGTGGATCGAATATGGAATATTCTTAAATGATAAAGGTAAAAAAGCAGAGGCGATTCCTTTTCTCAACAAGGCTTTAGAGCTTAATCAAGAGCGCGACCCCTATGTTTTATTACTCTACGCTACCTATTTGCGTGAGCAAAAACGATTGAAAGAGGCCATTCTTTATTTTGAAAAAAGTTTAGCCATTAATTCTGATGCACTTCCTACATTTATTCATGCTTATGTCAATGATTTATGTGAATTAGGTGAATATGAAAAAGCGGAAAGAATTTGCCTGGATACTTTAAAAGAAAAGGTAAGTGAACATGATAAAGCGCTTTTTTTGAGAACTTATGCAACTGTTTGCCGCCGACAAAATAAATTAGAAGAAGCTCAAAATTTATATAAGCAGTCTTTTGAAACAGAAGAAAATGCAATTGCTTATTTAGGTTATGGAGAAGTTTTAAAAGAATGGGCGACAGAAAAATCATTACACTCTTTAAAAAAAGCTGCCTCTCTTGATCCTACCAACGTGGATATTTTAGATAGCTATGTAAAAGCGTTGTATGACGAAGATCTGATAGCTGATGCTAAAGAATATAGTCGACAAATACTTAAACTCGATCACCATCATAAATTGGCTCATCTCATTTTAGAAGAAGAGGATGAATAGAATTTGAAGTAGGCATTCATCTTGTTTTGAGATGATTATAAACAAAACAATCGCTTAGCATTTTGCGCTGTAGCTTGCGCTAACTCCTCCACACTGATTTGCTTCAAATGCGCAATGAATGCTGCTGTCTCTATGAGAAAAGCAGGTTCGTTAGGTTTACCACGATGGCTTTGCGGAGCTAAATAAGGCGTATCCGTTTCAATCAATAATTGCTCTAGCGGTATTTCACGCGCGACTTGCTGCAATTCTTGGCTTTTTTTGAAAGTAACGATACCGCTTAAGGAAAGCATCCATCCTCTTTTCAACACTTCTTCTGCTTCAGCTAATGTTCCTGTAAAACAATGCAAAACACCCGGCGCATGCCGTCCTTGCACACAATAATCAGCATCAATAATCTCAAAAAAATCGGCAAACGCTTCACGGCAATGAATCACAACCGGCAATTGGCATTCTAAAGCCAGTTGCAAATAACGCCTTAAAAAATCTTTTTGAATTTGACGATTAGAATGCTCGTAATAATAATCTAAACCCGTTTCTCCTACTGCCTTGAGTTGCCCTTGACGAGCAGCAGAAGCTAGGATCTCAAAAACTTCTTCTCCTTCTTTTTCAACATCATGTGGCGTAGTAGCAGCCGCTTGATAGATCCAAGGATAGCGTTGAGAAAGCTCTAATCCTCTTTCTAAAGACAAAGGATTCGTGCAGATATTGACAATCGCTTGCACACCTACTTGTTGCGCTCGCGTTAATAAGTCTTCTACGTGTTCATATACACTTGAACTCGTTAAATGGGCATGCGAATCAATAAACACAATGCATCCTTATTCCAAAGCAATTTCAGCAGTCTTTAAATGATCAATCACAACATCAGGTGTCAATACTTGTGGTAAAATCTTGGGCTCTTGTTGCTCACCTGGCCCATAGTACACATATAAAGGCACACTATTGCGTCCAAATTTGCTGAGCTCTTGTGTAATCACGGGATCACTTTTTGTCCAATCCGCTTTGAGTTTAACGACACCTGCATTCGCTAATTCTTTTTCCACATCACCTGAAGATAACACTAAGTGATTCGCTTGGCAGATCAAACACCATTTAGCGGTAAAATCAATCAGAACGGGCTTTCCTTCACTACGCAGTTGTGCCACGCGTTCTGGCGAAAACTCTTCCCAGCCAGCCCATTGATCGCTTCCTTGCTTAGATCCTTCTTGGTGCGACCACGTCGCTTTTGGCAATAGAATCGCCTGACATCCCATTATAAAAAATATCAACACGAACGCATAAGCCGCCACTCGTTTTTTGCGACTCACGAGAGGTGCACTGCCCCTTCCATAAAGCCAAGCGCCGATAGAAAAGCATAGGAAGCCTGCTAAGAGACAAATTAAAGAAAAAGTGTTTGTCTGTGCACTAAAGACCCATGCTAACCAAAGGACAGTGGCTAATAGAAGAAAACCCATCAGTTGCTTGAACGTTTCCATCCAAGCGCCGGGCTTAGGCATGAAACGTAAGCAAGCAGGAAAAGCCGACAATAAAAGGTACGGAAAGCACATCCCAAGTGCTAAGAAAGTAAATATAGAGAGCGCTTGCCAAATCGGTAGTGTCACGGCAAACCCTACAGCTGATCCTAAAAAAGGCCCCGTACAGGGTGTTGCAACGGCTGTGGCCAATATTCCGCTACAAAAAGAGCCCACATAACCTGAAGACTTTTGCTTGGTTTCTACTTCCGCTTGACCGGCCCAAGCTGCTACACCTAATCCCCACTCAAAAACATTAAATAAACTGAGCGAGAAGATGAAAAGCAAGGAGGCTAAAATCACGACAAAAATAGGTTCTTGCAGTTGAAATCCCCAGCCTACGGATTGTCCATAAGCGCGTAACAACAACATGACAGAAGCAAGCACCCAAAAAGATAAGACCACACCTAAAGAAAACATTAAACCATGTTTAAAAATTAAAGCACGACTTTGCCCGGCCATCTTGACAAAACTCATGACTTTAAAAGAGATCACAGGTAGTACACAGGGCATCAAATTTAAAATCATTCCCCCAACAAACGCAAATAAAAGGGCTAATCCTAGTCCGCCCTCAAACGTAGAAGAGGCCGTAGAACCAAGAGTAGGATGACCACCAATCGCGAAAGCCACTTCATGCTTATTTCCATCTTTTAAACTTAATACATCTTGTTCACAGCTATTTTGAATGGGACTATCAATATCAAACGCTTGATAGCTCTCTTGATTCCCTTCTTGCTTATGTAAAACCAAAACACCTTTTAAAGTTTTGCTACACGCTCCAATTTCGTCACTTCCCTTGAGATTCACTAAATAGCGATTATGATCCTTTTTTGTGAGATCCACAGTAGGTTCAATCGAGTGATCAATCACATCTTTATCTTCAGGAAAAAAATACACGCCTCGAATGGTTTCATCTTGCACGTCAGCTGTCTCTTGCGGGACCTCTACTTGCACGATGCCGTGTTTGCGAATTGTTTTCACTTCCACATGCGTTTGTGGAATTTTAGAGCGCGCTTGTGCAAAAAAATCTTTGACATCCGCTTTTGGAACGGGAGTTTGCTGTGCGATTTTTAGAGGAGAAGTGACAGAAGCAGATCCAGGTTGACAAGTCACAGCAGAACAGACTAACCATTTCACTTGAGCTGTTAAAGAAAGGTCTTCACCTGAGAAAATTTGTTGAGGCGGCGTAATTTGACTTAAAAATACAACATCCTTCTCATAACCAAATCCCACCATATCTGCGACGGTAAATTTTTCAGGAAATGGCCACTGTAAAGGGCCTGCTTCAAAACCGGTCGGTAAATTCCATTCTACTTTTAAGGGAATCCCTGCATCACCCGGATTTTTCCAATACACATGCCAGCCTTCCTCTACTTTTAAGGACACAGCCACCCAAAAAGGATGCCCAGGTTGAATGGTTTCTTCCTCTTGAATCAATTCAGCTTTCACATGTGCAGAGCCACCAATCAAAGCTGGCGCTTGAAAAGGTAAAATAAGTCCAATCCATACTAGAAAGAAACGCATCATATCGTTTAACATGTTAAAATCTCTCCTTACTTTATACAGCCCTGTTACAGGCTTTTTAACCTGGGGATGATGCTTTAGTGTCAAAGTTTTCTTTTATTTAAAAGTCACCTTGACATTTAGGGCCTAAATCAGTTATCCAATTTGTTAGCAAATCTAAAATTATTAATAAAAATTAAATTATACACGTAACAATCATATAAAATATAAAGGAATTATAAATGTCTGTAAACCTTATTCTGCTAAGTGGTAATCCTTTTTTTGAATCTTACTCTCAAGCAGACATTCTAGGTAAAATGATTTTTTTAGGTTTATATGCTCTTTCGATTTGCAGTTGGATCATTTTATTACAAAAAATTTGGATGACTCATCAAGCTAAAAAGCATGCTTTGCGCTTTTATGAATCCTTTCAATTACAAAAACTGAATCCTTTAAGTCTCGATTGTGAAAATATTAATCGCCAGAAAACGATTAATCCTTTTTTGGATCTCTATCAAGTGTTGAAAAAACAGTGTTTAGAGATTTTATCTAAGAATCGTCATTTTAATAAGAGTCAATTCCCGGAATACGCCGAAGGAGGACCTGGTCAGAAGATTCCAGTCTCTTCGTTATCTTTGAGTGATATTGATTTTGTTGCGTCTCATCTCTCTACGCAAGTCGCTCATCAAGTCAAGCATCTTGAAAAAAATCTTTATATCTTATCAACGACCGTGAGTTTGGCGCCTTTTTTAGGATTATTAGGGACCATTTGGGGGATTTTGATCACGTTTTCTGAGTTACAAGCCCAAACAGCCGGCAGTACCCACCATATGGTATTGGGAGGATTGTCTTTGGCATTGGCCACCACAGTATTAGGATTACTGGACGCCATTCCTGCTTTGATAGGATATAATTACTTGAAACACACGATTCGTGACTTCGCTACGGAAATGGAAGGATTTTCTAATGAAATCTTGGCAGCAGTCGAATTGCAGTATCGCAAGGTAGAAGCTTAAATTTATTGCTCATTTCTCCTCTGTATTCTCTGTGTGCTCTGTGGTTAATAAATAAAATAACCACAGAGTACACAGAGAGCACAGAGGATAATTATTTATTGAAAAGGATGACATGATGACACGAAGTCGCATTGCTTTTTCGGGTCACTCTACTATTGAGGAGCCCACCGTCAATTTAACTCCACTTATTGATGTCGTGTTTGTTATCTTGATCATGTTTATTGTCATTGCCCCTTTATTAGAACTCGATCAAGTCGATTTAGCTGATGCTCCGGCCACGGCTCATTTAGCCACTAATTCGTCTGTGCAAGAAAGTAGTCCCATTACGATTCATGTGCGACAAGATAATAGCATTTGGTTTAATCATCAAACAGTCACGCCAGCTGAATTAACAGCTCACTTGAAGCAAGCCAAAACGCATTTTCCTCAGATTATTCCTCAAGTGTTCCACGATAAACGAGCGCACTTCGGTGTTTACCAATCTGTAAAAAATGCTGCTGAAGAAGCAGGCTTCTCGCAAATAGATATTATTTTAAAGCCCGCTTAGGGATCTGTGACATGGTAAATCAGTTGAACTCTTTGGGTGTATTTTCTTCTCCCTATCAACAATCAAGTGGATGGATCATTGCTTGTTTAGTGATTGCCCTACATCTCAGTTTGTTAGGCATTGGGCATTTTTGGAATTCAACACCACCCCCTCTTAAAGCACGTGCAAAAGTCGTGGTACAAACCATTCGCTTAGCACCACCTTCTGCTTCCACAATAGTGCAAACACAATCTCCGCCAACTGAGCAACCTTTATTAGCCGCCAATCTAGAGCATCTTCCTTCTATTCCTGTATTAGAAGAATCGACTAAAAAAGAGGAACCAGCCAAAAAGGCAGAGACGCCAGCAAAACAATTCGTTCATCCCAAAACGGAAAGCAAGCCTACTCCCAAACCAGCTACGCCAGAGGTTAAAAAAGTTACTCCTGCTAAACCGGCAGAAAAAAAGCAAGCGAGTGCTCCCACTAAACCCAAAACAGACCTCAAAGCACAAGAATCAGAAAAGAAAAAACAAGAAAAAGCAGAAGCTGAAAAGAAGCGCCAGCAAGAGGTGGCGGCCGCTGAAGAAGCTGCTCGTCAACGACAACAAGCCTTGCTAACCAAAGCGAAAGAAAATCTTGCAAAAATGAATGAAACGCGCGATAAGATTAGCCAGTCGACTGCTTCCTCCGTCAAATTAGCCACGACCCCTTTACCTAAAGAAGTGAATCATTTGCAAGTGGATGCTCTCCCCCTTGGTGAAAGGGGAAGTACTGCACAAGCAGGAGAATGGGGAGTCAAAGAAATCAGTTACCGAGATGAAATTGTCTATCGCGTGAAAGCAGCATTAAAATTTCCCGACTATGGAACAGTGAAAATTAAACTCACTTTAGATCGCACAGGTAAAGTCCTCAAAGTAGAAACGACACAGAGTGAGAGTGCAAAAAATAAAGCTTATCTGGAACGGACTTTGCCGACTTTACAATTTCCTGCTTTTGGACAACAATTTTCCGGAGCAACCCAGTACACATTTTTAATGACATTACATAATGATTCTTAAAGAAATGAATGGTAAGTCGCAAAGCGTTTGGAGTGCGAAGGTCCTCCTTCGCTTTCATATGAGGCGTTTTTAATGAAAGCGAAGGAGGACCCATCCTATTACCCATAAGTCTGTTTGTCATTTGTGCGGTAGCACTATAACTGCATTAGCCCAGGGCGTGTCTTAAAAATGCTAGCATCCTAGCTTCGAGATTATTTTGCCCTCAGTTGAACTTTCGGTTTGAGGGCAATATTAAACCAATATTGCCCTCAAACCGAAAGTTCAACTGAGGGCAAAAGAATTCCGAATCTAGGG
>JASBUW010000146.1 GCA_030147755.1 Parachlamydiaceae bacterium | reverse complement strand
TTTCGTTTAAATTTAAGACGCAAAATTTGAAAGCGAAATAGCACTTTCGCACTCCAAACGCTTCGCGTATTACTAAAAAACCGCCTTTTATCTTTATCCTGCAGTTAAAACAGATAACCCTTGAGCCTCTAATAATTCTTTCAGTGACATACCAAATAAACGTGCTTCCTCTTGGATCTTATAGCCAATGACACCTGTATTTAATACCGTCACTTTAAGCGAACCTGCTTTAATTAAGAGAGGAACCAATATGTCGACAAATTGTTTTCGATTTGCTTTTGCTTTCTCACTTTCTCCTAGGAAGTCCTCATGTGGTAAATAGTAACCGCCATTTTGTTTTGCCATGATTGCATTGGTTTTAGCTGCACAATCCATGACTCCTGTTCGATCTTTACCACTTTTACAGTTAAAGGCGCTCTTATGGCCAGATAAACGTTCTTCAGGAGGTTTATCCCGATTAATACGTTTAACCATGTTATCCATGGTATTGGTTAAATTGAGGATTTTAGCTCCAATGTCATATTGATTATCTCCTTTTAAATAAGCTTCCCGATCTTTCATCAGGGCATTAATATCTTGTCGTAATAAGATCAGATTATCATAGTTAGTTTGAACATCTTTTAAACATTCACTTATCTTGTTTGAACCTGTTTGATCGAGATAAAGAGGTAAAATAAGAGATTTTTCAAAATCTTCCATTTGTTTTTTTAAGTTTTTCCACGCTTTTTTGTTGTTTTCATATTGAAATTCCAATCCCATTTTAATAAAGCTCGCTTCGGTTTTACCAATCTTGAGTTTACCGACAGCGCCTGCATTCACACCAAAATTGAATGTGTTGGCTTCGAATTGAATAGGAATGGTTACACCATCTAAAGTTAAAGATTTACCTTCACCTTCAAAACTATGTAAAGCGGCCATTTGATCGATTAACATACGTTTTTCATTATTTATGTCAGAACCTAAAGTACGTAGATCATCAGGTGTCACTAAACTGACAGAATTTAAACGCAGTTGAATACCTTTTTTAGCAGCTTCTTCTAAAGTTAAACCTTGATCAGCGATTTCTTGTAAAAGAGCTGCTTTTAACAATTCTTCTGCAGCTTTTCTTGAATTTTCCTCTCGGGTTTCGTCAGAGCCTAAAATGTCAGAGGTAATCGCATGTCTTACAGCACGAAACAGTGTTTCGCCTTCTTTTATGATGTTTCCTTCTGCATCCGTTTGATCTGGTGTTCTAAGACTAGTTTCCCATGCGTTGACCAAGTGCCCTTCACGACGATTCATGCTGGATATGCCTTTTGTTCCAAAAATACTCGTGAAAACGCCTGTTAAAACCCCTCTTATCCCCATCTGTTTATCAAACTCTTTATTCAAAGGAACTAATAGGTTTGTGACTGTTATCTTATTCTTAGCAAGGGAAATATCGACATTTTGTTCAATAGTCGTACGCTCCTGATTGCTCAGCGCTTGCATACGAAAAGATTTAAATTGTTTAGCGATATTTTTTGCGGAAAAAAAGTGATGGACGCGATAAATGCCATTTATTCCAATGACACCTGCTCTATGTTTAAGAGTCCCTTTGCCATTTTGATAATTAACAAATTCTTTCCATCTATCTTGATCCACTTCAGTCAGTGTATTGGGATCAAGTGGGATATCTTGGCGACTGATTTTATTCATATCAGCGTAAGCTGTTTGAAAAGTGCTCACAGCTGTCCAATAAGTGGGTATTATCCAAGAAAGAAAGTAAATCCACCCTGCTTTCATTCCCCCTTTGGTATAGTCTTCCACAATATCGCTTCGCACAGTTTGATGATAAGTACGAGCGACTTCTCCTATGGCTTTTACTTGGGTATCTGTGATAAAATGGACATAAAGGGCTTCTGCTTCTTTAATATTTTTCTTTAAGTTTTTGATTCCTTGCTCAGTTAAAATACCCTCTTTGTGATCTAAGCCTAGAACATTACTTTTCATCGCTTCGGTCGTGTTTCTTAAATTATCGATTGCATCTTGATAAACCTTTTGTACTTTACTATTGGTGTGTTGATCACGAAGAGCTTGTAATAACTGACAAGCATGCCCCAGCAAATGACCTATACTCTCTTGAGCTGATGCTAGACTACGAGTAGAGTCCACCTCTTTTGTAGGAGGCTGAGGAGTTTCTTGTATCTCTATTGTCATATGACCTTTAACTTTATAAAATTTGCTTAACTCTAATGAGTTTTTATTTATTATAGCATATCAAATACTAATAAATTATTAAGAATTTATTTCTTGTTGTTTAATTTTTTATCAATAATTTGTTATAATATTATATATAATAATAAGTGATTTGAAATTGATGAGGCTTGTGTATGGTCTCTTTAACTAAAAAACCTCTGTTAGATCGTCGTTTGATTCAAGATTATGTGGGTTTAACGAGCTTTCAACGGGGTGAAAAATATGCTCATCAACAGGCAATTGTTCAGGGAAAGTATAAAAACCATGTCGTGACGGCTTTTTGTCAGGGACATGAATTTGATCCCTATCGTGTGGAAGTGATTTTTAATGCAGAAGGGAAGTTGGTTTCGAGTTATTGTTCTTGTCCTGTAGGAGCGGGAGGGAAGTGCAAGCATATCGCTGCGCTTCTTTTGACGTGGGTCGAAAATCCAGATGTTTTTACGAACTGGGAAAAGTTAAAAGAGCAGTTGTCGCATTATGATTCTGCCGCTTTAGTTGAGCTCATTGATTGTTTGGATGACAAAGTCAAAAATTCAGCGGAAGTCATCCAAGCTTTTCAACAAAATCTTCAGCTTTTGAAATCGGCGCGTTTGGCGAAATATTTTCAACGGGTTGAAGAAGCTTTTCATGTTTCTGAATTTCCTTGGTATCATCCTGACGAAAGGGGGTTAACCGAAATTGCTTTTACGCTAGGGAAAATTAACGCAGATGTGGAGCAGCTGATAGAAGAAGGTCAATGGGAAGAAGTGATTCGCATTAGCCAAACCCTAGTTCAACAGATTTTATTGCATTTAGATGAGCATTTAGATCCTTGGGAAAGTTTAGAAGAGGTGCTTAAGGGCTGCATTCATCACTTAGATTGCGCGCTCGAACAGATTCAGACACAGCCGGTTTGGCGTCAGAAAATTTTTCAAATTTTATTCCGTTTAATAGAAGAGCAACTTTATCGCGAAATTTCGATTGGGGCAGAAGCGGCGAAGGAAGTGTTATTGCGACATGTGCATGCTGATGAACGAGAAAAAATCATTGCGTGGGTAGAAGCGATTCAAACCCATCCACGCATGGAGCAAGAACGTCACGAACGAGGATTAGAAGATTTCTTGATTGATTTGCAAAAAGCCACATTAGAGCCCTCTATTTATTTAAAGCATTATCGTCAAACAGGACAGATTGTCAAATTGGTGGAAAGCTTATTAGAATTAGGACAGATCGAAGAGGCTCAACAAGAAGCTCAGCGGAAAGAATTTGCCTTGGATACATTAGCGTTAGCGCATCTTTTTGTGAAATATCAATGTCCTCAATTTGCTGAAAAACTTGTGCTTGCTTATACGTCGAAGCGCTCTGATGTCACTGTCCTGCGTTGGTTAAAAGAATTTTATCAACAGCAGGGAGCATGGACACAAGCTTTGGAACAAGCGAAGAAAATCCTCTATCTTTCGCCACAGTTTGCTTATTATCAAGATGTCCAAGAATTAGCCAAAAAACAAAACATATGGCCTGTCATACGCCGGGAAGTTATTGAGCATTTGCAAAAATTAAATCAAAAAAATTTGTTAATTGAAATTTATTTAGATGAAAAAAACTTAGAAAAAGCGATGAAGGCGTTAACGACGATGGCTCAACAAGTCGATCATTATGTTAATTCTTATTATCTCTTATTGGCCTTACGTGTAGCGGCGGCTGTTCGTCATCAACATCCTCAATTTGCTCTTAAAATCTATCAAGAGGTTGTGGAGCATTTAATTGAAGAACGCAATCGAGAAAGTTATCAGAGAGCGTGTGATCATCTTCAAACCATTCGCTCTATTTATCAAGATCTGCAACAAGTTGATCAATGGAATCATTATTTAAAGGCACTTTTGCAAACTTATCGACGCCTAACGGCTCTGAAAGATGAGCTTTATCAAGCACAATTGATGCCTTTTGTTTAAGGCTTAAGGGACAAAAACGACAAACGACCTTAACGACAAGGACAAACGACATTAACGACTTTAAGTCCTTTTTGTCGTTTGTCCTTGTCGTTAAGGTCGTTTCTGTCGTTATGGTCGTTTGTTGTTTTTGTCTCTAAATTTAGCCACCCGCTTGAATGAGAAAAATCGTTTCCATTTCTTCTCTGGAGAGTCCTCCGTGATTTCCATGACACAGCTGCTCAAAGCGCTGAGGTTCATACCAGAAAACAGACTCATTTCCGAAGGGTAAAATGACAAGATTGCCCATACGCTCTAGAAAGCGAGAAGACAAGGGTAAGGGACCAAAGATGCCTTGTTCCATGAGGCTCTGTGTGCGATAAATTTTGGCTTTTCCGGCAAATTTAGCGGTCAAAGCTTGATAGGCTTCTTCTAGATGGGTTTCTTTAATATAAAGAAAATAATCGCGCGGTGATCCGGCCGGTGCGAGAGGATAACCTCTGAAATCTGTTTTCATCCAAGGAATAATCTCCGGGCACAGTTGGTTGACATATAATGTGCGAGAAGCAGGAGTCGAGACTTCACCATGATCGGCCGTTAAGATTAAGGCTGTCTTAGGATCATCGAGAAGCGGATGATTGCCTAAACGTTTCTCTAATAAATCAAAATAAGCACGAATGACGCTCTCCACTTCAGGAGCATCAGGTCCATAGGTGTGGCTGGCTGTGTCCACTTCTGCTAAATAAAGATAAAAATAGCCCTTAGACTCTCTTTTCAAGCGTTCAGCACATAAATAAATAGCTTCTGCACAAGAAGCATAAGGAATAATCTTGGCTCCTTTCCCGACCGTTTGAGAGTAAGGCGAGGAGGCATAAGAGCGATGATAATAGAGAGTAGACGGGATGCCTAAAGTTTGGAATTCTTGATAAACAGTCGAGAAAGGAAATAATTGTTCTGCTTGTATACCCTGTTGTTGCAAAGGTTCACTACTTTGGTCTCCTGCTAGACAATAGCGAAAAGGGGCAAAAATGCCGTTAAGCAACGGTTCATAATAAAACCATTCGTATAGTCCATGCTGTCCCACTGGTAATCCTGTGTGCAAGCAGGTTAAATGGGCCACGGTTGTAGAAGGGAACTGAGACGTGAGTAACGAGACTTTCCCTTGTTTCATAAAACGTTGTAAAAAGGGAAGTTCCTCTAAGTATTTGCTTAGAAAGCGCCACCCAAATCCATCAATGAATAGCACCACAACACGATCATAACGCTGTTGAGGATCCAACAAGACATCAGAAGGCAGACCACCTGCTTGTCCTGTGAGTAGACGCTTAAAAGTAGCGGGCAAATGGGCAAAACAATAGCTTTCATAGAGGGGGCGGCAAAAAATTTGATCAAATGTCGCTTGTCGGACTGCTTGAAAAGAATTTTCGTTTAACATCTTGTTCTCGTTTGGTTCCTGTTTAATTATTAAATTTATCACAGAAACAGATTTGTGGACAGGTGGACGACGTGGACTTCGTGGACAACGTGGACGTTGTGGACAGAGTGAACCTAATGCAATGATTTAACTGACTGAACTTATAAAATTTGAATAGTTTTCACAAAGCTTTATGTCCACGAAGTCCACAAAGTCCACGGTGTCCACATCTTTCAGTTCAGGATTTATGCATAAATTATTAATTTTAAAACTATTGTTTAATAAATAATTTTATTATATAATATAATTAAAATTTGATAAGTTTATTTATAAAAATAAAACGAGATTAACTATGAGTATAAATATCAATCAATTAGCTCAACAAGAGATTACTTCAAGTAAAATGTTGAGATTAAAGGAAGATAAACTTGAAATTGTAGAAAAGACAACATGGCGTCGTTTTAAAGCTTTTATAGGATGTAATAGTTATAATTTAAAAAAAATTACAAATAAAATCATCGATACTGAAATTAATATCGATGGAACTATATTGTTGAATAGAAATCTATATAAAAATATGATCGAATTAAATTTCATTTTGGAGAAGTTTAACGATAAAAATAAACAATCTATTAATATAAATCTTTTAAGAGATAAAATAATTACTGATATTAATTTATCAAATATATTAACAATCGAGAATCAATCAAAATTAAAATCAAAATCTATTGATATTATTAAACAAATTTTTAATAATAAGTTTGTTGTTGATGAAAATTTAGTGATTTTGAAGGTTAATAAAACAAAGTTGTTAGAAATCGTAGAAGATAAGATTTCAGATTTATTAGATATTAGACATGAGCAAAAAAGAGCTTTCATTGATACGGCACAAAAAGAGTACCGCCCCCGTCAATGGGAAGTATACCGAGTTAGACTTTTTCATACTATTGAAACTAGACTTAAAGGTGCAGAGGGCAAGCATATCTTAAACGTGAGTGTTTCTTCATTTGCAAAGGAGAAAACCGTTTCTCAAGTCGAAGATGAAGCTTTACAAATATTTACAAATCTTTGCAAAAAAGCTGCTATTGACTCTCAGCAAAGCACATTAGTAACAGACTTAGCAAAAGACTCTATTTTGCTTGACCAGGGTCAATTGGCTTTTAATTACGTTCATTTAGTCGCAATTTTAGCTGACGTAGATTCCAAATTAACTATTCCCACAAAGGATGGACCTCAGCCTTTAAAAACGATCCTTGTTAATTTAATCGAACATTTTGCAGATCACGGAACATCTACTAGCCCTAAAGCAGCTGAGAAACTTTATACTAAACTAAATGCAATTTATTTTGATTTAAAAAACCATCAATATAGTTAATTTGTTTTATAATTTATAATTAATAATGATTAAAAATGAAGATGTGATTTAGCGCTTATAGCTTTGACTTTTATGTTCTAAACCGTTAAATTATTTCTATTTGCATGAATCATAACCGAGGATTTTATGAATAACGAAACACAGATGCGTTTGAAAGAAATAGAAGAGCGTGTGCTTCATATGTGGAGGTATCTTTGACTTGGCTTCGAAGGAAGCACGTGTAAAAGAATTAGAGACTCTCATGGAGGGGACGGATTTTTGGCAAAATGCCGATCAAGCTCAACTGGTGATTAATGAATGTAATCAACTACGCGCATGGACTGTTCCTTATCAAGAGCTGAAAAAACAGTTTGAAGATGTCAAATCGTTATTGCCAGAGGCCTATGAAGCAGATGAGCAAGCTCTCATCCAAGAGTTATTAGACAGTTTAGATCAGATTGAAAAGACATTGAGCGATCTGGAAGTGCGCAGAATGCTGTCTGGTGAAATGGATAATAAGGCGTGCTACTTGACGATTAACTCCGGGGCAGGCGGAACAGAAGCGTGTGACTGGGCGCAAATGCTTTCACGCATGTATCAGCGCTGGGCTGCGAAGCGAGGGTGGAAAGTTGAAACGGTCGATTTTGTGGAAGGAGATGTTGTCGGGCTAAAAAGCATCACCTTGAAATTTCAAGGGGCATTTGCTTACGGCTACTCCAAAGCAGAAAAAGGCGTGCATCGTTTAGTGCGGATTTCCCCTTTTGATAGCAATGCCAAACGACATACAAGTTTCGCTTCGATTGATGTGACTCCAGAAATTACAGATGATATCCAGATTGAAATACGACCGGAAGATGTGCGAACAGATACTTTTAGAGCCTCCGGAGCAGGAGGACAGCACGTCAATAAAACAGATTCTGCTGTGCGTTTGACGCACGTGCCGACAGGAATTATAGTTTCTTGTCAGACGCAACGTAGTCAAGTACAGAACAAAGAAACATGCTTTCAGATGTTGCGTTCCAAGTTGTATGAGTTAGAGGTGTTAGAACGCGAACAAGCGATTAATGCACTGAAAGGGGAAAAGAAAGACAATGCGTGGGGAAGTCAAATCCGCAATTATGTGTTTCAACCTTATACATTGGTGAAAGACACACGCACAAAAGTAGAGTCAGGAAATATACAAGCCGTCATGGATGGCGAAATTGATGAGTTTGTCAATGCCTATTTAAAGGAGTTTGGTTAATGAGTCAACCACAAGTTCCGCCAGGAATACAAGTTCGTTACACAGAAAATGAAGATGCAAAATATTTAAAAGCATGGCTGATGGAACCTTCCACGCTTCAGTGGTTTCCGATGCAAGATGAAATCGAAATTGATGATGCTGTGATGCGGTGGATTGCCTTTTATCGTTACAAATGCAGTCTAACCATATTAAAAGATGGCGTTCCTTGTGGATTAGCCACTTTGTATCTGCAACCTTATCGCAACTTAGCTCATCAATGTGAATTTGGGATTATTATAGGAGAACAATATCGCAATCAAGGGATTGGCAGTTACTTATTAAATAGTGTCATGCATTTGGCTAAGGAGAAATTTAAAATTGAGCTGATTCACCTTCAAGTGTGTGCTGGCAATCCAGCTATTAAACTTTATCAGCGATTTGGATTTAAAGAGTTTGGTCGGCAAGATTCGTGGATGAAAGAAAAAGAGGGTTATGTTGGACGTGTTTTTATGGAACGTTTTCTTTAACTATTAGGTTTTAGATATGCGAAACGCTTTAATATTTCAGGAAAAATTAGAAAATAGCGCAGGAATTAAACTGCGTTTAAAAATTAATGATAACCGCTCAACGATGTTGAGTGTCAAATGGGCACCTGATTGTACCAGAGTTTCCCTGCACCGCATGTTTTTGCAAGCTCCACGCAATGTGATGCAAGCGTTGGCTTGTTATTTAAAAGGAAAAGATAGAAAGCTGGCTCCCAGCATTAAAGCGTATATTGAACACAATTTGCAGCAATTAGATTATTCGCATGAATTAGATTTATCTAAATTGGAGACAAAAGGGCGCGTCTATGATCTGCAAAAGATCTATCATTATTTAAACCGCAATTATTTTGACGGCGCACTAGATTTACATATTACCTGGTTTGGACATGGTCGACGACGCAGTTGCAATCGTGTGACCTTTGGTCTTTTCCATGACCCGTTGCGATTGATTAAAATTAATCGTTTACTGGATAATAAACGCTTTCCAGATTACTTCGTGGCGTATGTGGTCTATCACGAAATGTTGCATTATGTGTGTCCCACTTATGTCGATGAGAAAGGGCAAAAACATATCCACAGCAAAGAATTTAAAGAGCGTGAACAAGAATTTAAATATTTCAAGCTAGCACAGCAATGGATTCGCGATAATCAACATTATTTATTCCATGCATCTTATTAACAGGACACTTTATGGCTGGTCATAGTAAATGGGCAAATACTAAGCATCGCAAAGGAAGAGCGGATGCTAAAAAGGGAAAGATTTTCTCACGCATTGCTAAAGAAATTATTAGTGCGGCAAAGCTAGGAGGACCGGATCCTAAAGCTAATCCACGTTTGCGCTTAGCTGTACAAAAAGCACGTGCTGCTAATATGCCCAATGAAAATGTTGAACGCAATATTAAGAAAGCCGCAAGTGCTGATCAAGCCGATTACCATGAGCTAACCTATGAATTGTATGGACATGGGGGTGTCGGGTTAATTATTGATGTGATGACAGATAATAAAAATCGCATTGCGTCTGAAATGCGTATTGCCACCAATAAGAGGGGAGGCACTATTGCGAGTCCAGGTGCAGTCGCTTTCAACTTTGATCGTAAGGGTGTTATTCAAGTGGCTAAAAAGAATGCTATTGAAGATGAATTGTTCTTAGCTGCTTCAGAAGCCGGTGCAGAAGACTTTGAAGCAACAGATGAAGCGTTCATTGTCACGACAGATCCTGCGGATCTTTATACAGTGAAAGAAGCTATTAATCACTTAGGATTTGCTTGCGATGAGGCTGAACTCGAAATGATCCCTAAATCGTATGTAGAATGTGATGTGGAGACAGCAAAAGAAAATCTCGCCTTAATTGACTGGCTGGAAGAATTAGAAGATGTGGATGCTGTCTATCACAATATGAAGATTCCTGATGAATTGCAGGAGGCTTCTTAACAACACCTTCCCTGGTAATACGCGAAGCGTTTGGAGTGCGAAGGCCCTCCTTCGCTTTCATATGAGGCGCCTTTCATGAAAGCGAAGGAGGGCCTTCGCACTCCAAACGCTTCGCGTATTACCATGGGCAGTATTTTTAGATTCTTACGCTTCTGATGAGAATTCCTAAACATGTACCAACACCTAACCTTAACTTCCTTTTCACCCATTGATTTATTGGCTGTTGCTAATTATTTTGCAGAATGGCCGGGAACATGCTTACTTTATTCGGGAGGGAATTTTGATTCCGCTCAACGCTCTTTTTTGGGGTTATTTCCTTTTCAAACTGTGACTGTTTATGATCAACAACTCCTCTTGCAGCATGCACATTCTCAGCAAGTGTTGCAGGTGGCTAATCCTTGGGAAAGATTACACACCCATTTTTTTAGTGCGCTTGCTCATGATCCACATGCTTTTGCTTTTGGCTGGTTAGGCTATGGAATGGGAGCATATGCAGATTTTGATAAAAAACTGCCTTATCGTCCCAGCGCGATTCCTGATGCTTATTGGCAGCGTTGTGCCCTTGTGGTGATCGTGGATCACGCGTCTCATCAAGCGACTATTCAGATCGCTTCTTTTGCTGATGAATGTCTAGATGCACAAGCGCACACTTGGTTAAAACGTTTAACCACAGAGCAAGCCTGGCGCGCATTTTTGAAAACTTTGCCGCCTCAGACAAGAGTGAAAAATTTTTCTGCTTCTGCCGATTTTCCGGAGCCTTCTACAACACAAGCAGCTTATATTAGACATGTCCAACAAGCTCAAGAATGGATTCGAGCAGGGGAAATCTATCAAGTGAATCTTTCTCAAGTTTTTCGTTTTCCACCTGTTCAGCATCCCTTCTCTGTGTTTCAACACATGTCGCAGATTAATCCGGCGCCTTTTTCTGCTTATTTTCGCCAGGGCAATAGAAGCATTGTGTCGACATCTCCTGAACGCTTTTTATGCAAAAGGGGGCATGCATTAGAAACACGTCCTATTAAAGGTACAATACGGCGTGGAAATAGTGTAGAAGAAGATCAAGAACTCAAAGCACGCTTATTGGCTTCTCCTAAAGAACGAGCAGAACTACTCATGATTACAGATCTCATGCGTAATGATTTAAGTAAAATCAGTGAAATTGGAAGCGTCGTTGTTAAAGATTTATGGCGTTGTGAAGCGTATACAAATGTCTTTCATTTGTTATCTATCATTTGTTCACAAGCTAAATCAGATTTAACTGTTTTGGAAATGATACGTTCTACTTTTCCTGGCGGATCGATCACAGGATGCCCTAAATTGCGCGCCATGGAAATCATTCATGAGCTAGAAACGCATGCCAGAGGAATTTATACTGGCTCTATCGGTTATGTGACTGGACAAGGTGACTTTGATCTCAATATTGCGATTCGTACACTAGTGCTAGAAGATCAATCTTGCTCTTTACAATTAGGGAGCGGGATTGTTTTTGATTCTGATCCTGAACAAGAATACCAAGAGACGTTGTTCAAAGGGGCTTCACTCTTTCATTTACTACGGAATTAGCACATGCTTTGGGTCTTTTTAAATGGACAATTTTATTTAGAAAAAGAAGCCAAAATTACGGTGACAGATCGCGGTTTTTTATTTGGAGAAGGCATTTTTACCACGGTGCGTGTGCATGAAGGAAAATGCGAATTTTATCAAGCCCATTTTCAGCGTTTACGAGCACAAGCGCATGCGCTTCATTTTTCTTTACCTTCTTTGGAATCACAATGGATTCAAGAGCTCATTCAACGCAATCAAGCAGAGAAAGGCACATGGCGGTTGAAAATCATCATCACTTTACAAGAAGAAAATAAAATGGGAAATATCTGCATGACCTTGCACCCTTATCAGGATACTTTGGGCAAATCCTGTTCTCTAGCTGTATTTCCTTATCCCTTAGAAAGTCCTTTAGCACATATGAAAACTTTAGCTTACTTGGACCATCTTCATGTACGTGCCTATGGTCAACGGCAAGGACATGTAGATGCTATCACAACCACAAGAGAAGGATTTCTATTGGAAACGGGTTGTGCGAATATATTTTGGATCAATGAACAAGGATGTTGGATTCCTGATCAGCAATTGCCTTATTTAAAAGGCATTCTTTTACAAAAATTGATTGAATATGCACCTTTTCCTATTCATTTTGTACAAATGAAATTAAATCAATTAACAGCAGGTACAAGTTTTTATCTCTGTAATAGTTTGATGCATATACGACCTGTGATTGCGATTGAAAATCAATCTTACCCACGTAATTTTGCAGCGGAAGCTAGCCTACAGGTAGCTATTGAACAAGCGATAGCAAAGGATATGTTGATATAAATGCTTGATAAGTAATTAAATTTTACTTTTTAAAAGACTTGTATTACTATAAAAATAAATTTTAACGCTGTAGGCTATTTGAATATTCATTTTTCAAGTTATGTCTCCTTTTCCTTTTATCAATTTTATGATAACTGGCAACATATTTCTCCTCGGCAAAAGAAAATCACCCTCCTTGTTTTAGCTATTTTGGCTTGTATAGCATTTGTTTATGTTTCTCATTGTTGTTTTAAAGCTAAAAAACTTAAGCCTTTTAAGAAAATATTGTCTGATGGCTCGATTATAGAAGGATTTTATAGAGGTAAAAAAAGAGAGGGAGTTTTTAAGCGAATTTATCCTAATGGAGTAGTAAGGGAAGAAACTTTTAAGCGAGGGATAAAAGAAGGCCCATTTAAATACACCTATTTAAATGGGACAGTGAGAGAAGGGGTTTACAGAAATAATAAAAGAGAAGGTCCTTTTACTTGTACTTATTTGAATGGGAAGGTCGTTAAGGGAACTTATCAAAATCATCAAAAAGAAGGTCCTTTTATCCATCAATATCCTAATGGTGGGATAAGAGAAGGAACTTTTGTCCATAATAAGCGGCATGGTCCATTTATCCATCATTATAAGGGAAAAATCATTGAGGGCACTTATCAAAATGATAAGAAAGATGAAAGAGGTAAAATGATTTATCCCAATGGACAAATACGTTCTATTATTTTTAATAAGGAAGGCCAGATATCTTTTGTCGATTAATTTCTCGCTGTATTTCGAATGCTTAATTCTGTATACTACTTGCTTTATGCAAAAACTAGCAATTGAGATGAGCACATGACAAAAACAAAAGAAAAAAGCGCAATTAGTCCTACGCGAGAAGAAGACTATCCTGAGTGGTATCAACAAGTCATTAAAGCAGCCGATTTAGCAGAAAATGCCCCTGTGCGTGGCTGTATGGTGATTAAACCTTGGGGATATGGGATTTGGGAAAATATTCAGCGTCAATTAGACGATCGCATTAAAGCGACAGGTCATGAAAATGCTTATTTTCCTTTATTTATTCCTTTGAGTTTCTTTGAAAAAGAAGCTGCTCATGTGGAGGGATTTGCCAAGGAATGTGCAGTTGTCACCCACCATCGATTAGAAGAAAAAGACGGAAAATTGATCCCTGTCGGAGAATTAGAAGAACCTTTAATTGTCAGACCCACATCTGAGACGATTATTGGAGATTCTTTTGCGCGTTGGATCGAATCTTATCGCGATTTACCTTTATTGATCAATCAATGGGCAAATGTCGTCCGTTGGGAAATGCGTCCGCGGATCTTTTTACGCACGACTGAATTTCTTTGGCAAGAAGGGCATACAGCTCATGCAACACCTGAAGAAGCAGTTGAAGAAACACTCAAAATGCTAGAGGTCTATCGGACGATTGTGGAAGACGTCATTGCGATTCCTGTCATTATAGGAAGGAAGTCTCCTGGTGAGCGTTTTCCGGGTGCAGAGGACACTTATACATTAGAAGCCATGATGCAAGATCGCAAAGCGTTGCAATCTTGTACATCGCATTATTTAGGACAGAATTTTGCTAAAGCTTCTAATATTCGTTTTAGTAATAAGGAAGGGCAACTTGAATATGCCTACACGACTTCTTGGGGGATGACTACGCGTTTAATTGGAAGTCTCATTATGTGTCATGGAGATGATGATGGGTTGCGTTTACCTCCACGTATTGCTCCTAAGCATATTGTCATTATTCCGGTGATTCCTAAACCAGAATTGGAAGCTGATATCTTGAATTATGTGGAACGTTTAGCTGCTGATTTAAGACGTGCCCAATTCGATGGTCGACCTGTTGTGGTGCATGTAGATAAACGGGATAAAAGGGGAGGCGACAAAACCTGGGAATGGATTAAAAAAGGCATTCCTTTGCGTTTAGAAGTGGGTCCGCGCGATTTAGAGGCACAAGCCGTCATGGTGGCAAGACGAGATCGTAGTCATAAAGATAAACAATCAATGCCCATTCAGCAGTTGGTGGAACAAGTACCCTCTATTTTAGAAGACATTCAAAAAACGTATTATCAACAAGCCAAAGCGTATCACGACGCACATATTTATCGAGATATCGAGACATTTGAGCAATTGCGTGCATTTTTCACTCCCAAGAATGAAGAAAAACCCGAAATTCATGGAGGATTTGTGCTAGCGAAGTGGTGCGGAGACCCGGCGACCGAAGAAATGCTCAAAGAATTGAAAGTGACGATTCGTTGTCTGCCATTGCAGCAAACCGGTACCCAAGGAAAATGTGTTCTGACAGGGCGTGAAGCGACGTTAGACGCCATTTTCGCTAAATCTTATTAGTGTTTTAGTAAGTTTTGACCTTAAGCTTTTAAGGTCGCTGGAACTTGCATTAATGGACCTGATGGACCTCATAGACCTAATGGACATGAGGTTTTGTCCATTAGGTCTATGAGGTCCATCAGGTCCATTTTGGTCCATTCATGTTAGTTCTTGAGCAGCGGATAGAGAGCCTTAGAATGGTGTTTAGACTCAGCAAATTTCTCTTGCACCCATTTTAAATTTCTTTGCACGCTCTCTCTGATCTCAACAGGCAGCTTAGGATTAGCCAGAAGAGCCTGAGACGCTAATAAAGATTCTGTGTATTTATCTACCCAATAGGCACAAATAGAGAATTCAAATAACAACCCATAATCATAGATCCACTTTTCTACAAACAAACCATCCGTCGAATCGCGCTGGTCAAGTCCTCTAAGTGCTGTTTGGTAGCCCGCTAAGTAATTCTCTTCTCGTCTATACAAATTGGCTAAGCGATAAAGAGGCTCGATACGTGAGGGACGATAAGTATATGCTTTTTCATAACTCGCCACGATCTTTTTAAGATTCATCCCTAGCGCTTCTTGAAGCAAGCCAATTTGTAACAGGGAATAAAAGACTTCTTCATTCCAACCTCCCATTTTGACTCTTTTTTCATAGTTCTTTAAAGCCTGTTCAGGGTCTTGTGCATCGCGATAAGATTGGGCCAAATAAAAGACATTGCGACTGTTATGGGGGTCTTCTAGTAAAGCTTTCTCCAAAAGTTCTGCATCTTTTTGAAATTTTTTCGTGTCTTGAGAGCGACTTCCGTCATTGCTGATAACGATTTTCACATCTGACAACACATCATAACTTCTGGCTTCTGTTGAGCTGATCGCTTCGTGCACCACACCAATCCATTTCCAATTTAAGGCACTCTTCACCAATTGAATTCTGTTATAAATGGTTCCTCCATATTCAATAGGGAGGTAATAACCGTCTTTAGTCAAAGGAGGTAATTTAAATTTTTTGGGAAAAGCAAAGACGTCATCTGCATCTATAAACAGAATATAATCGGCGTGGTTTTTGGCTAGTTCCAATGCTTCATTACGATTATGCGCAAAATTGATCCAAGGACGTTCGTGAAGCTCTCCTGGAATATCTTGCATGAAGTCTTTGATGATCTTTTGAGTGCCATCTGTTGAACCTGTATCTACAATCACCCAGTAATCAATCAACGGTTTGGCAGAGGCAAGACAACGTGTAATTACAGCGCTTTCATCTTTGACAATCATGTTTAAACAGATAGATCTTTCTGCGAGCGCTTCGGTCTGATTGATGTAACAAATGAAACTTAAGAAAAGAATGAAAACATCACGCATGGATTTTAACCTTCAGTTAAGATTTCTTTGTGGGAAATCTTAACTGAAGGTAGGCAAAAATGTAAAAATAGAAATCACTTTTCTAAGAAATTTTATGAAGAGAAGCTTGCTCAATAAAGTGCTCCAATTCTTCTACTGCGTGTATAAATCTACGAAAACCTTTTGCAAATTGCTCATAAGCAGGGGCTTCTTTTACCAAACATAATTGCAATTGTTCTCTATCCATTGTTTTTTTCTCTAAAGGCAGATCTTTAGCACGTTGAGGAGTTAATTGACGTTCTACAGGACCTTCTTCACGGGCTAAAATGTCTAAAATAGGAATAGGCACTGTAATGAAATCACAACCCGCTAAAAGCAGCACTTCACTGCTATTGCGAAAGCTTGCTGCCATGATTTGCACTTTATAATCGAATTTTTTGCAGTAATTGTAAATTTTTGTGACTAAAACGATACCCGGATCAGTGGGACAACATTGCTCACCTTCTGCCTCTTTATGCCAGTCTAAAAGCATTCCGACAAAGGGAGAAATCAAGGTGACTTTTGCATCTAAGCATGCGATAGCTTGTGCCAGCGAAAAGATAAGCGTCATATTGCAATGAATGCCCTCTTGTTCCAATTGACGAGCTGCTTCAATTCCTTCCCAAGTTGTGATCAATTTAATTAACACACGTTCCCGACTAAATCCTTCTTCTTCGAGCATTTGAATCATTTTTCTTGCTTTTTCGATCGTCGCTTGTGTGTTATAAGCAAGTCTGGCATCTACTTGTAAAGAAACGCGTCCTGAGATGTTTTTAAGAACCTCTCGGCCAAAATTGACGTAAACTCTATCAAGAGCCAATTTTAAGCGTTCTTCATCGGTTTGAGCATGTTGATGGGCATATTGAATGGCCTCTTCCACTAGATAGCGGTATTGAGGAAGAAGGGCAGCTTGGGCGACAAAGTAATTATTGGTGGCGGCATCGATAGGGTGATAGCGTTTAATTTCTTCAATTTCGCCTGTATCGGTCGTGACGTTTGTCCATTTCTTAAGTTCTTCCAATTTACTCATAGTAAACACCTCTTGCTTTTTCTCTTTCATAGCAAGAGCGCATATTTATTAGAAATAGGAATTACAAAAAGTGGCTAACGAACAAAAATCCAATGTGGTTTTACCAGTCCTTGCTCGGACAAACTTTTCTTGGTCTTAAGAGGATCTCGTACATGACTCAGTTCTAACTCTAATTCTTCATCTAATTTTTTCTTTTCATTTTGTAATTCTTCCCATAGCGGAGGAGAAAAATTATCCGGATTTTTTGTATAAGTGAGGACTTCTTCTGAAGTCATCGCTAAATCTGTCAGAAGTTGTTGATAAGTATGAGCTAAGCGCTCCTTCTTAATCGAAAGCTCTTTCATTTTCAGCATGGTTTGTTGGAGCTGATGATCTAAATTTTCTTTGTCAGACATAATATCCTCTCACTTAAAGAACTAGTTGAGATTTTATTAATCTTTTTAATTAATTACAAGATGAATTTAAACAAATATTATTTATGGTTTGGTTTATTATTTGTATCATTTTCTGGAAGGGGCCACCAAAGAGAAGCACCCACTGCTGCAGAAAGGGCACTAATTAAAATACTCAGTGTAATCCAGGTGGGGATATGAAAAAATTCGATAATGACCATTTTAGTCCCAATAAACATCAGGATAAAGGCGAGGGCATAGTGCAAGAGATGAAAGTTCTTCATGATATTTTCTAAAGCAAAGAAAAGAGAGCGTAAGCCCAAGATAGCAAGAATATTAGAAGTATAGACAATAAAAGCATCTGTTGTAATCCCCAAGATGGCAGGAACAGAATCGAGTGCGAAGACTAAGTCAGTCACTTCAATCAGGATAAGGACAAGTAATAAAGGAGTTGCCATCCAGCGTCCATTTTGTTGAACGATAAAAGATTGGTCAACATACGTGGGAGTAAGGGGCAGATGTTTATTCAGCCAACGATACACCATACTTTGATCGATTTTATCTTCTTCTGCTGCTTTTTTAAAGGCGAGGCGAAATCCCACTACAATCAGAAAAATTCCAAAGACAGGGAAAATCCATTCGAAACTTTTGACTAGAACGATTCCCAAACAAATAAGGATAGCACGCATGATAATTGCGCCTAACACGCCATAAAATAATACTTGATGTCTGGCGATTTCCGGGACTTTAAAATGAGAAAAAATCAGTAAGAAGACGAAAAGATTATCTACACTCAGAGATTTTTCCACTAAATAACCTGTGAAAAACTCAAGAGCATAAACCGGACCAAAATGGATATAAATCCAAATATTAAAAGCAAAAGCCAGTAAAATCCATCCACACGTGGACCATAATGCTTCAGATAGACTGATGAGATGAGGATGGCGATAAAAACGCCAGAGGTCTATTCCTAAGAAAATAAGGATAAGAACATTAAATACAACCCAGTGGGTGATGGTAACGGGCATATCATCCTCTCTATCAGGATATTTTCATGAGAGAAATTTAATAATCAATAAATCTTTCTTATCTTGCCGCTTGCGATCCTGTGCATCTTGTTCTTTTATTAAAGAGAGAACAAGATGCGCAGGATAAAAAGGATAAATAGTTTAATTCCTCTATTCCTTGAAGCGACGATAATGACTCAATTCACGCATTTCTTGAGATTCTTGTAGAGGCACATAGTGAAAATCATTTTGACTGATGCCGCGCACGAGAATTGCTAAACGTCGCTTGTTTTGCTTGCCTAATGAATGCATAGCAATTTTTAGAAATTCTTCATAGGTTAATTCTTTGAATCCTTGAATACGCTTGGCTAACCAGTCAAAATCTCCTTCATATTGAAAAGCCAAAGTATTTAATAAACTGCCTGTTTCAAATAAATTTTGCGTAGAATTTTCTAGTGCATTGATTAAAGAGTGGCGAATGGATTCAAAATTTTCAGCTGTGAGGGTAGTGATGGGCATCTCTTCTAAAAACTCTTCAATAAAAAGCTCAACACGTGCTAATAAATCACGTGGATCATGTGTAGTGGATTGCAAAGCGAAATAAGTAAAGAGGTGTTGATGAATTTCTTCTGCTTTAGAAGTCACGATATAACTTGTTTGCTGTTTTGTGCGTAGAGTAGAATAAAAAGCACTTTTCATGGCTTGAGCTAAAATTTGTTGAGCAGCCCGTATTTTAAAAGAGAAGCTAGGTTGTTCAATGCTTAAAATGAGGGCATGTGCAGGGAGTGAAATCGCTTTCTCAATCACAAAGGGTCCTTTTTCATGAGGAAGAACCACAATACGTTCAGTTAAGTGTTGTTCAAGGGGAAATTCTGCGCTCGCTAGCACTTTTTGTAGCTTTTGCCACGCTCGAAGAGCTTGCTCAGGGGTTACATTGCCATAAAAAAGCCCTTCTACATAAGTCTGATCATATAAATGATTCATATAATCTAAAAATAGAGGATAAGATATTTTGTCTAACGCCTCTAGAGCCTGTTGATGAGTAACGTAAGATTCGTAGACAATATGATGATAGATTTCACAGCCTTGTTGCAAGGGGCTTTCTTGCGTAAAATTGGCACATCCTCTTGCTAAGCTTTCTTTAAAAATGCGAAACAAAGATTCTGAGGGCTGGCAATTCTTGAGATGCTCTAAAATTTTATCAAATAGAACTTCTGCATTTTCACTATATCCTTGCAGACGAAGAGAAATTCCATTGGTAGTGCGCGAAAGATGATAAGTCAAATCAGCAAGTTTGGCTGTGTAACTATAAGAATTTAAGATTTCTTCCAGACTGCAAATGTAAAGGTCCGCGAGCATCACTTTGAGTGGGTCTCTAGAATCTACCTCAGGTGTTTTGATTTCTAAAAACCAACTTGTTTGCGGGACTTGAAAAAATGTGTCCGCGGCATAATAAATCTTAGCTTGAGCATTATCGATCAAGGGGATAGGACGCACCATTTTATTTTGCGGTTTTACATCAAATGAGGATGTGTGTGCGAGTTTGAGTGTTTTAGGAATAAAAACATTGGGTTCCGGTAGATGAAAATGAGGGTAAGCAGGCAGGTGGCTCCAAGCAGCTAATTGATCGGGATGAATCTTTTTAAGGGTATAAGGGACTTCCATCCATTTTTCTTGTTGCTCAAATGGATAAGGAGGATCCTGTGTTAAAAGCGTAAAATGTGCGTGTTGAGGGGTTAAAAAATTTAAACAAGCGCGCACTTTATTTAATTCAAGGGATTGTGGAATTAAAGAAGCTTCAGGAAAGGTTTCTAAACGGTCATAAACCAGCATGCCGCCCATATTCATCAAATAATTAAATAGATCTGTTCTCGATTGATATTGATAACGAAACGTGGACATCTTTTTGAGTTCTTCAAAATGATAAATAGGTAATTCTTGTTTTTGCAAAGCTTGGATGGCTTGAAAACAACGTGTGATTACATGATTCACGTTTTCTAATCCTTCTTGCGTCAGTTGAATATCTAATGTAAAAATTAAATGATTTTTGCCCAAACGATAACCGGAACAAGTGAGGCTTTCTGCTATTTGTTCTGTTTTGAGAATCGTGAGCAAACTTCCAGGCCCTTCATGACCTAATAAAGAGCTTATAAATTGAGTGGAATGAAGCGCTTCTTCAACAGGAAAAGTAATGGGCAATTCCCAAAAGAGCTGTAAAGAACGTGTGTCTTTCATAGGTTTAATGTAGACCATTTTGCCTTGCTTATTTTCATCTAAAATCGGTTCTTGAATATGTTTTGGAGAATAATCACAAGTCGAAATGTCTTTAAAATCTTCTATCACCCACGCTTTTAAGGTTTCTAAAGGTAAAGGAGCACATACAATTAACCGCATGAGATGTGCACTGTAATGTGTATCATACCATTGACGTAATGTTTCTTGTTTCACTTGAGAAAGCGTAGAAGAATTACCTGCACAAAAATGCGAAAAAGGATGTTTTGGATTAGCCAGTTCCTTTTGCACGTGCATCATACGTGAATTATCTTGAACTATATTCTTAGCGAATTCCTGATCAATAGCGCGCAGTTCGCGGGTGACTCCGGAGGGATTGAACAGTGGTTTTTTGAAAAAAAAGGAAAAACGATCCAATCCCTCTTCAAAGGCAGAAGGATTAACAGAAAAAGCATATAAAGTATGGTCGACTGCCGTATAAGCATTGGATTGACCACCATGTTGATGAATAAAACGATCATAATCCGATTCGATGGGATATTTCTCTGTGCCTAAAAAAAGCATATGCTCTAAAAAATGTGCCATGCCAGGATATTCTTCAGGGTTGTCCCAACTTCCCACTTGCACAGTTAAAACAGCGCCTGCTTTAGGAGCTTCCGGATCAGCAATCAAGTAAGCTTCTAGTC
The DNA here is from genome assembly GCA_030147755.1 of Parachlamydiaceae bacterium. GTDB lineage: Bacteria > Chlamydiota > Chlamydiia > Chlamydiales > Parachlamydiaceae > JASBUW01. The sequence continues at coordinate 26,645 of JASBUW010000146.1, read as the reverse complement.
CATTTGCCAAACGTAATTTGAGGGTCTGACGTTGCGCTAAAGAGGGTGTTAGAAGCGGAATGTGGGTTTGATCTTGGATGATTTGATAAGACGCTTCTTTTGCTTGTAAAAAAGATCCGAACAAAAGAAAAAAAAGACTTAACCATTTTCCTAATGAATCATTCATAAACACCCCTTTTAGTTATAAAATAAGATTTTAATTATGACAGATTAATGAAAATAAGAAAAGATTAATTTAATTCTTTATTTATAACAACAAATGAATTACACTGTTAATTTGTTTTAAATCTTAATAACAAATAGAGGTTATATGAATGTATTTAGAGAATTAGATCATGTGATTTTAGGAACCCCGGTCATTCTTTGTTCAGCTTTTGGAGTGGGTGGACGTTTTTTAGAGCAATCGGACAATAAAGTGGCGCATGCGACGGGTTGGTTAGGTTGTCGTACGGCGATTGTATTGAGTATTCTTAGTGGATTACCTTTAATCATTTATAGCTGTGCTAAAGCACTACTTGGAAAAGCTTTAAATGCGGTCACAATGGAGCGATTTGCTTGTTTAAGAGATTTTAAAGAGCATGCAGAAATACAATTGAATGTGACATTGATCACTGTTTCAGCTTTACCGTTAATTATTTTATCTTTGCCAACGGTGATTCCAGCGGTCATTACAGCTTATAAGACTTATAAAGAGGTGGCAAAAGCGATTCAAGCTGTGAAAGATTCAGACTTGTTTAAAACTTTACAAGATCTCTATAAGCAATTGAAAGGGCTAAATCAGCCACAGCAAAAAGAAGAAATAGAGGAATAGCCATCTTTGTCTATCTTGCTGCTTGCGCTCTTCTTATCCTGTTATTTCAAATTTAACAAGATAAGAAGATCGCAAGCGGCAGGATAGACAAGATAAATCATGAAATGGAGGCTTTCATAATGGATAAAAAAAATAAAAAGAAAATCGAGAATCATCCATTTTTTGGAATGTTAAAAGCAGAAAAAAAGGATGTACAGGGAATCATTAGCCAATTACGGAAAGTAAGATATCCTGCTGTTAAAGACACACGATTTTAATTTGTTAATAGGCGAGCAATATCGATGTCAGCAACTCTTTTCTTTTCTTCTTCTAAAGTTAAATCCTGATGAAAATGCAGGAGCACTCCGAAATTTTTTTCGTTACAGATATATTGGTCCACATTGTTGTTTCTAGCGGTGCGTGAAAAAATGACAAATTCATAGTCATTAGAGCCATCACTATAACTTAATTGATCTAAGTATTCTGATTTGATGAGATAGGTACAATGGACCACAGGTACTTTAAAAGTGCCTTTCATTTGACGTGAAAGGATTTTGATATAATCCGGATGATTTTCATAATAGCCGGAAGGGGAAACAGCACAAAAGAAGTTGCTATAAAAGTCATGGGGTTCAGGGATAGCTTTGAGCAGGGGAGCGATAATTGGTTTATCATGTTGGATCAATGTTTTCAAAGTATCAGGTGTAATGAAGTTATCACAGTCTACCACGAAATAATAGTCCGTTTTGTATTCTTTGGCTTGCTGTAAACTTTGATTTCTAATATGTGCTAACACTTTAAATCTCTCTGATGTCCACTCATGAGGCCTTGTCGACTTCACATCTTGAAGATCTCGGCCTTTGAAAATCACGCGCTGATAATCATTTTTATGTTCTCTAATCCAATCCTTAAGAATTTCTTTGGTATTATCTTCATTATTATTCGTGTTAATATATAGAGAAATCAAGTGCTTAGGATAATCTAAATTTTCAATACATGCTAAAAACTGAGGTAACACATGCGCTTTATTTTTGGCTAAAATTGCCAATAGAACGGTTTTATTTTCCTTGTTCTCTTGAGCTTCTAGAGTAAAAAAAGCGCAGATTGCTAAAAGCGCAAAAAGGATAGATCTTCTAAGTAATTGTTGCATAATCTTGACACACCTTGTTCCAAATGTATTCTGCACGTTTTTGACGTTTTGCTTTTTTATCTAATCCTTGGCTGCCGGGAAAATGATCCATGTCAATTTCTTCTCCAAATGCGAGATAAACAGGGGTGAACTTAATGAGACGTTTTTCTCCCAATTCACGCTCCACTTGCTTAGGAGGAGGCATCAACGCATAGGTACGCAAAGTCAGCGGATAAAAGTGAGTGGGCCGCTCTGCTTGTTGCGCCATCAACCAAAACAATTCGATGCTTTGTGCATCGAAAGGAGCGACTTCGACTTCTCCATTGGCGTTGGGGCGATCACGTCCTCCGCTAGGCGCGACATAGATACAACGATGCCCTTCATTGAGAAGTTCTCCCATTTTTTTCATCGTACGTTGATTGTGAGCGACTTTTTCTGCTTTTTTATCGGGAGGATAATTCATGTGTTTTTTGGAATAAATACACAATAAATTGCGTCCCATACTCATGGGAATAGCCAGCGGATCGCTAATGACACGATGGCCCGCCACAAAAATCATGTCTGTAGCTAATTCTGGTGCAATTTTTTCAAGTAACAAGCTAATGATTTGTGGATCAGGCTCGGTTTGATGATTTGCTAACAAAATGACATTGTCGCCTTGCTGGAGTTGCTGTTGGATCTTTTGCAGATGATCTAATCCCAAAATTTTCGAATGTGTGAAATCAATAAAAGGACGTATAAAATCTAATCCAAATTGATAATAGTCAAAAGGGTATCGAATGCTACGATGAAAAACATCAAATTGATAGGGGTGTTGCAGCTGTTCTTTTATGACTAATTCAAGCAATTTGTTAAATAAATCAGGGTGTTGCTGGTGGACAGAGACTTCAGCTAGCGCTTGTGTATAATTGATGTACAAATCCTTGATGATGTTTAGTAAACGGGTATTGAGTAATCCTTTTTTTGCATAAGCATCTAAGTCTTTAAGTACATCCCCCATTTATACCTCAAGGCGCTTATTGGTGACCAACGAGTAGAATTGAAATTCATTAAGATGTAGACGATCATCCACTTCAAACGTCAAGTTAGCGTTGTGTTCGCTCGCCACTTTCAATAAATGAGATTTATCAATAATGTTCAGATAGCGATCTAATTCAGGATGCACCACCATTTTAAGCGCAAATTGTTCGTGACAAGCGATCACTTTCTTAAACGCACGTTCAATTTCAATCGACATGCTTTCATGCGACTTCACCATGCCACTGCCAATACAATAAGGGCAGCTCGTAAAGATCGTTTGCATCAAAGACCCGCGATTGCGCTGACGTGTCATTTCCACTAAACCAAATTCACTCATGCCTAGGATCGTACATTTAGCCGAGTCTTCTTTCATGCAGTCTTTTAAACGCTCTAATACCCGTCGTTGGTTTTTACGCAAACGCATATCGATAAAGTCGCAAATGATGAGTCCTCCAATATTGCGTAAGCGTAATTGACGGGCAATTTCTTCGGCAGCTTCTAGATTAATACGCACAAGAGATTCTTCTACGTCTGTTTTATGGCTTGAGCTACGTCCGGAGTTAACGTCGATGGTATACATGGCTTCTGTGCGGTCAAAAAATAAATAGCCTCCGCTGGGCAGCCAAATTTTGCGTCGCAACGTTTTGTCAATTTCGCGCTCTACATTAAAACGCTCAAACATGGGTGTTTTATCGCGATAATACTCGACGCGCAAAGCATGTTCACTGGCATACCGGCTATAAAGGCGTTTACAATTTTGATAAGTATTATAATCATCCACCAAAATGCGGTCATAGCGCTTATCAATAGCTGTTAACACAGCGCGTTTAATCAGATCAGATTCTGTGTAGAGAAGGGTAGGTTCTGTTGCATTTTGAAAATTTTCCATGATGGATTGCCAATGATGCAAGAGGTCATGCGCCTCTGAAATGAGCATATCGGGTGTGGCACTGGCACTAGCGGTACGGCAGATAAGACCCATATCTTGAGGCATTTCGAAGGCGCGAATCAGTTTTTTCAGACGCTCACGTGCAATGCGATCTTCAATTTTACGCGAGACACCGCGATGAGAGGAATTGGGTAAAAGAACAAGATAGCGACCGGCTATGGAAATGTTGGAGGTGAGGCGGGCGCCTTTGGATCCGATGGGCTCTTTGACAACTTGCACTAAAACAGGTTGGTCAGGTTTCATCACCTGTTCGATATCCAGATTATTCTGTTCTTTATCATTAAGAGCTTTGATGTCATAATCGAGGTCAAAATCCATATCGAACAACTGCTCGAATTTTTTTGTATTCTCAATGATATCTGAAATATGGATAAATCCATTTTCCCCCTCATTAATATCAATGAAAGCGGATTGGATATTATGAAGAATATTTTTGACGCGCCCTCGGTAAATATTACCGGTTAACTGCCTTTCTTTTTTGCGTTCAATAATGAGATCTCGTAACTCCCCATTTTTCAAAAGGGCATAACGTGTTTCTTTAGATTCAATATTAAGTAGAATTTCGTGCATTGCGTTACCTTTAAATCACTGAGCGGGAAGACATGCCCTCATTATTTAAAACGTCTAAAACGTTAAATTTAATGGGATTGTATCTTTAATTTGTTTTTCAATAGTTTAAGGGATTAGACGCTTCTTTTCCAGGAAAAAGTGCAGAAGAGGAAAAACTTAACATCTTGACTTTCTACGAGAATTTATTGGCAAAAAAAGCGCTATTAGCCTACAATAAACTCCTTTACACAGCTTTATTTCCTGGAAACTTATGCACGACGAATTTAAGATTTACGTTGAACAGTTGCGTGAAGGACGAGAGAAAAAATTTCATGAGATTTTGCCTCCCGATTTTTTAGAGATACAAGAACCTGACTTGTCTTTTAAAAAACCTGTTGTGTTGGAAGGAGTTGCTTATCTTGCTGAAAATGAACTCATCATACATTGGGATGTGAAAACAGAAGCACTTATTCCTTGTTCCATTTGTAATGAGCCTGTGCCTGTTCCTATTTACGTGCAAAATTTTTACCATAGTGAACCTGTAGAAGAGATTAAAACAGGAATTTACTATTTTAAAGATTTATTGCGTGAAACGATTTTATTGGAAGTGCCCCCCTTTACGGAATGTCATGAAGGGCAATGTCCTAAACGCCAGGAATATGCTAAATATTTAAAAGAGTCTTCTAGTCCGCAAGCTGATCAAGATGAAGGCTATCAGCCTTTTGCTGACTTAGACTGGAAGCCTAAAGAATGATAAATCTATATTGAGGAGAATGTATCATGGCAGTACCACGTAATCGGTTATCTAATGCGCGCAAGAATTCTAAGCGTGCTCACCATGCAAAGAAACCTAAACACTTATCTGTTTGCGGAAATTGTGGAACGGCTCGCCGTCCTCATTTTAGCTGCTCAGCTTGTGGAGCCTATGGACAAAAAGTGGCTGCAGCGGCGGAATCACAATAATTTTGTCTAACTAATGTTAGAAATAGGCAGGAGTAGCGCTTGCGTATTGGGATTGATCTGATGGGGAGCGATTGCTCTCCTTCCATCCTGTTTGAGGCTGTGAAACAGGCCGTCGAATCGTTTCCCTCCATTCATTTTGTGGTTTTTTCTACACAAGTCATTCTGGATGAAGCTCTTTCTTATTTTTCTTTCTTAACTGATCTTCGTGCGCATGTGGAATTCCACGTCGTCACAGAAGTGATTCACATGCAAGATGAACCTCTGTTGGCGATTCGTGAGAAAAAAAATTCTTCACTTGTTTTAGGATTGAAACTGCTCAAACGGCGCTATTTAGATGCTTTTATCTCCGCAGGCAATACAGGAGCTCTGGTTGCAGGTGCCACCTTGTCTTTACCTCGTTTACCCGGTATTAAGAGACCTGCTTTATTAGCCACTTTGCCCACCGAAAAAGGGAATGTGGTGGTCATTGATGTAGGAGGAAATGTCGCCTGTAAGGCGCAGCATTTGGCTCAATTTGCACAGATGGGAGCCGCCTATCAACGATGCTGTCAAAATAGTGTGAGTCCACGCGTCGGTCTCTTAAATATTGGCGTAGAATCCCAAAAAGGCACGTCAGAGGTGCGGCAAGCTTATCAACTTTTACAGCAAGAATCTTATCAAACAGAACTGACCTTCATAGGTAACGTCGAAGGGCGTGAAATTTTTCAAGGAGCCGCAGATGTCATTGTGACAGATGGATTCACCGGTAATGTCTTATTAAAAACTTCAGAAGGCGTTTCTTTTTTTCTCTTACAACAGCTGCATCATATCCTTAAAGACACGTTACCTGAACAAAAAGTAGAGATTTTGCATACCATTCATCATCAATTTGATTATGAAGAGTACAATGGAGCTATTATTTGCGGCGTCGATTGTGTAGTGGTCAAGTGTCATGGCCAATCCACCCCTAAAGGCTTATTTAGTGGCGTTAAAAAGGCTATACAGCTAGTTCAAAATCATTTTATTGAGCAAATTAAACAATATTTGCTGCAAATTAATTCTTAATTTTTAAACAGATTAAATTTTTTATTTAACTTGCTTGCTAAAATGTATAATATATATTAAATTTATAAAAATTACTGAGATAAAATAATCTATGCAGGCTGTGACTTCTATTAAAATTTCTATGAATTCATTTTATTCTCTTATGCAAGAAAAGATTTTAACATCTTTTCAAAAAAGAATAACAGTCATTGCATTAGCTGCTTTAGTTTGTTTGGTAGCTGCTTTTTTACTTCTATATCAGATGTGGAAACCTAGAAAAGTAGGAGTTAAGCCGGAAGAGAATCAAATATTATGGAAGATGGAAACTGAGAAAAAAGAAAAAAAGAAGATGCAAATGCTAGAGGATATCGAACAGCTACATAAATATGATAAAGCTGAAGAGGCATCACCAAAGATTCAGAAAATTTTAAGAGATTATCCTAACGATCTAGACGTTTTAAGTTGTTATGTTAGAAATTTAGGCATGCAAGGCTATTATGATGAAGCCATTGAGCAGTGTAAGAAAATGTTAGCAATCAATCCTCACTATATTCCGGCTTTAGTAGGGTATGGAGAAGCGCTTGGGGAAAAAGAGCTAGATGAGGAGTCAATGGAAAAATTTCAAATAGCCTGGAAGATCGAGCCTAAAAATACACATGTCTTAAGTTGTATAGGGATTAGTTTAGGGCGTCAAGGTCGCGCAGATGCTGCAGTGGAAAAATTTGAAGAAGCTTTAGCTATTAATCCTTACGATATTGCCATTTTGATAGGTTACGGAATGGTTTTAGAGCAGGAAGAAAAATATGAGGCGGCTTTAGAAAAATTTAAGCGAGCTCTACAAATAGAACCTGAAAATGTGCGACTTATCGTGCATTATGCAGATGTTTTAAAATTAAAAGGTGACTATCAAGAAGCGATTAAACAGTATCGAATAGCTTTACGCATAACTCCCGGGAATGCTGATGCTATGGAAGGTTTAGAAAGCGCTTTGAGCAGTATTTAAAGACCGTATAGGTTCACTGTGTACATAGACTGTTTGCCATTTGTGCGGTAGCACTATCACTGCATTAGCCCAGACCGAGCGCGTTTAGCGCTCGTTCTGGGATTTAACGCACAATAATTGCACTGCGGCTAGCAGTGCTACACGGACTCTGAATAGTTGCACTGCTAACCGCCATACTATTACACACATCTTTTGCTTGACAAAGAGTAATTGTGTCACGGTAGTGATAACCCTCTCATTAACCCAGAGTTAAGTCTCGCGAACGATTAGCAAAAACGAGCCGCAACTCTGGGAAAAAATGAAAATAATACTGTACTGCGGAAGCAGTACCCCTATGGAAAAGTTGAAAAACGCTATTTTGTCGCTAAATTAAAGATGCGTTGCTGCCGCAACGCAATGTTTTTTGCATAGATTCCCAGAGTTGCGGCTCGTCTTCGCTAATCGCTCGCGAGACTTAACTCTGGGCTACTGAGAGGGTTATCACTACCGTGACACAATTACTCTTTGTCAAGCAAAAGATGTGTGTAATAGTATGGCTAACCGCAGTGCTCATGGAATGGCTTTTTTCCCAGAACGAGCACTAAACGCGCTCGGTCTGGGCTAATGCAGTGATAGTGCTACCGCACAAATGGCAAACAGTCTATGTACACAGTGAACCTATACTAAGGACCAAAGGACAAACGACACCAAGGACAATAAGGACCTTAAAGACAAAGTGGACTTGTGAACAAAAAAAATAAAAAGACCTTTTGTCCACAGGTACACTTTGTTTTTAAGGTCCTTATTGTCCTTGGTGTCGTTTATCCTTTGGTCCTTAAATGCTGACTTAAGCGCCATTTAAGGCGTTTTTCAAAATGCTTTTTGCTTGTGTTAATGAGAGCGAAGATTCATGCAATCCTTCCACAGGCACAAAACTCACCTGAATAGTCGTAAAAGGCTTAGGCAAACGCAATCCATCCCACGTGTTGAGTTGCCAATAATGTTTAGCCTGCCAGTTAAAAGCGACAACGTGCGCTTGTGTTTCAAGCGCAGCAAGTGCAATTCCAGGTTTCACTTCGTAGCGGGGGCCCCGTGGCCCATCAGGTGTAATAACCACAATTTCTTTACGTTCTTCTACATGACGTACCAATGTTCTTAGTGCTTGGTAACGCGCTTGATGAGAAACGCGAATGGTACGTCCATTTTTGTACGAAAGCACAATAGTACTTAAAATCTCTCCATCGCGACTTGCACTCACTAAAGCGGCATAAATAAATTTAGGTGTGTAACGATCTAAAATGAAAGGAACCAAAGCTAAGCGATTATGCCAAAGAGCCAGCATGCATTTTTCTTGCGTCACTAACTGACAAAAATGCTCGACGCCTTCTACACGTACACGACAAGTCCATAAAAGGACACGCATCACATTTTTGCTTAAAAAAGCAATGCCGCGCGCTTTGACTTTAAACAGCCACTTCTTGCCTTGATCTAGCATGCGACTAATTCTCTTATGGCTTGGGCGGCACGCATATGAGAGGAAAAGCTGCCTAATTCTTGTTTAAGCTTTTGGCAAGTTTCTTTGATGCGCATTTGATGTGCCGTGTCTTGGTGAAGTTGAAATAAAGCTTGTTCAAGTTGTTGAGAGGTAGTTTTGCGGCTAATGAATTCTGGAAAAGTCTCTTGTTGAGTCAAGATATTGACCAAGCAATAATAAGGCAGATTCAAGCGTAAAATATATTTAGCAAATACATAATTTAAAGGCGTTAAAGTATAATGAACAAGCGTCGGAACTTGATGCAAGGCGAGTTCTAAGGTGACAGTTCCTGATTTGGCCAAGGCGAGTTGACAAGAACGCATCAGGTCATAACTATAGTGAGGAGGAACTAAAAATAAATCTTCTTGCAAACGTAAAGAGCTTTGTCGGATTAAAGTTTGCAATTCCGGGGTAAAGCTTTCTTGCGCACAAGAAAGTCCGAAACGCACATGTGGATTCTGTTGCTTAAATAACGCGGCGGCTTGTAATTGCTGAGGCACATGTCGTTTGATTTCTCCTTGGCGACTGCCGGGAAAAAGGGCAATAAGAGGTTGATCCAGAGGGAGTTCTAGACAATCGGCCCATTGAGGATGATAAACATGATGGCGAATGGTTTCCACTAAGGGATTGCCAATATAAGTCACTTTTAAAGGCGTTTCAGCAAAATACTCTTTTTCAAAAGGAAAAATACTTAAAACCAGATCATAATTGCCGGCTAATGTTTGAATACGTTGTTTTCCATGTGCCCACACAGTAGGACAAATATATTGTACAATTTTGCCTGTGAATCCTTTTTGACGCAAAGCGCGTGCGAGACGTAGATTAAAACCGGGATAATCAATCAAAATGACACAATCGGGCTGCGCTTTTAAAATAGTATTGCGTACTTTATAAAACAGTCGGAAAAGACGCGGCAGAGCTTGCAAAACATCGGTCAGTCCCATCACTTGAAATTGTTCCATTTTAAAAAAACATTCGAGACCCTCTTGACGCATGCGTGGACCCCCCACTCCCATAAAATAAGAGTCAGAAGTGCTTTTTAAAGTGCGCATAAGGCGGCTTCCGTGTAAATCTCCACTTATTTCGCCTGCAAATAAAAAGTAGCGTTTCATAACGACTCTGCAGCTGTACGTGTTTTATAAATTAACATGAGATTACGTGCATAAGGAATCAAACCTAAAAGGGGACCTATTAAATTGACACTATCGCCAATACGCATAAAGTAGATAACAGAAAGTAAGGCTCCTACTAAACTGAGCCACCAAAAAATGAGGGGCAATTGACTTTCATGCGCTTTCTCAGCTAACCACCATTGGATCCAAAAGCGACTTGAAAAAAGAAGATAAGCGACGGATCCCAATAAGTGCCAAAATAAAGAGACGGCATGTGAAGAAAAAGATTGCCAGGGTGCAGTAGGAATGCGAAACCAATGAGGATGATTATGAAGTGCAAACCAATCTTGTAAAACAAAAGCCAAAGAAATCGTAAAGCTGACCCCAATTAAAAGACCTACAACCCTATGAAAAGGAGTCGGAGGTCGTTGTGTCTGCATCAGATTGAGGTTGCGCCATGCAATCACGGCGTTGCAACCTTGTACGATACACACATGGTATTGCAATTGAATCAGGCTGTGAATTAACAATAAGCCGTTGCCTATTAGGGAAAGTTGCCAAAAAGAGCGTGTAACTAAACTTCTGTGGGCTTTCTCACTTTTCCACCACTGAATCATGAAGCGTACTGCAAACACAATTGTGGATAAAAATCCGAGCGGATAAAGTAAAGTTCGCCATTCGTCCACTTGATTGACCTATAAGTAAGAAATGAAGTTAATTATAGCATTTATTCTGGAACAATTGTCAAGGAATAGTTATTAAAATAATTAAATTTAATTATAAATAGCAAATTAGAATTTAAAAAACAAGAAACAACCTTAACGACAAACGACAAGCATGATTTTAGTCTTTTTATCGTTTGTCGTTTTATTTTGAAGAATGACTCCAATCTTGCTCAATCTGATACTTCAAATGACGCTTTCTCATCCAGTACACTACCCACAAATCAGCCACAGTATTGAAGGAACGATTGAAAAAATGGTAGTTACTTTTGCCTTTTAAGCGTTCACGATGGTTTACCGGCGTTTCTTTGATGCGAAATCCTTCAATATGAAATAACGCAGGCAAAAAGCGATGTAAACCATGGTACATTTTAATTTGATCTAAGCACGTTTTACGATAGACTTTAAGGGAGCAACCTGTGTCTTGAATCCCATCTTGACATAATTTTTTGCGGAAAAAATTGCCAAATTTAGAGATCCATCGTTTACTGAGGGTGTCTTTGCGTTTGGCTCGAATGCCACATGCTAAATCGCAATCTTGAATCAAGTCCACTAGACGCGGAATATCAGCGGGATCATTTTGTCCATCACCATCTAACGTAATCACAAATTCTCCACGTGCAGCTTTAAATCCCGCTTGAAAGGCACTTGATTGTCCATAATTTTGCTTGAAGATCAAAATACGCAAATAAGGTTTGTCTTTCAATAATTTACCCAACACTTGACGTGTTCCATCGGTAGAGCCATCGTCAATGCAAATAAGCTCCCATGGTTTGTTTAAGCGCGTCATTACAGGCTCTAATTCTTGAATTAAGCCGGTAATATTATGTGCTTCGTTTTTTAAGGGAATGACAACAGAATAAAAAGGATTCAAGACCAACCTCCTAGGCTATCAATTGACGTTTAATCCAGTCTGCTCCTTCTTCAAAAATAAAAGGAGGGGTTCCATGGCCTTTATAACCAATGGAGGGGTATAAAATAAGCTCTACTTGCGGAGAGCGTATGCCTTGTGCAAAAGCTGTATCTGTCAAGGTGCGAATGAATTGATAACAGGCATCTGTGCTGACACGTGTATCACGATTGCCCATATAAAAACGCAATTGTTTATGTATTAATTGTGGGGCAAGAGAAGACAGCGCGATTCGTTCTAGTAAATTAATAGAAATATGTTCTATCTCTTCTAAAGGTTGTGGTTGGGTGAGTGGAGCAAATCCTAGTACAATCTTAAAACGAGAATCGCGTGCTGCTAAATGCGTAGCCATGAAACCGCCTCTAGAAAGTCCTGCAACAGCCAAAGTATCGGAATTCACCCATCCTTGCCCAATCAAATAATTCACGTTTTCTTGACAGAGATCCATAAAATCATCCACAAAACGAGGGTTTCGTTGGAATTCTTGTGTCCATTGACGCATGGCCTCATTAGGGTCTTGTTCTTGGCTATGAAAGGGTAAGTCCCATGAGAAGACGCGTATATCGTTTTGGGCTAAACGTATGACTGCTTGATTAAAAGGATCTACAAATAAACTCATCTGTGCAGATAGCGCAAAAAAAAGAACCGCCGGCTTTCTACCTGCTTCCACAGAAGGCCCTTGATAATAAATAGGAGATCCATGCAACGGAATTAACGGAGCATTAATGGGGAGCATGCGGTTCTCGTCTAGCATGATGATGATGGCGGTGATGAGGGGCCGGATGAGGTTTACGTTCTCCTTGATGTTGCATTTGTCGATATTGATTGCGAATAGACGTATAAACGTCTACCCATTGCGCATCGACTAATGCACGCAATTTCAGAAATTTAAGTGCTAAACCAAAATCTTTATGACGAAATAGTTTTTCGCGATAGTGACGTTTTCCTGAAAGAGGAGTTAAGCGATATTGAGCGACTAAAATGGAGACCATCATCGAAGAAATACGTCTGGGGAAATGCGAAAAAGCTTGCACCAGAAATTCTTTAATTAAAGACGAAGCCACTAACGTGATTTCCCCTATATGAGGAATATGCTTTTTGCTCAAATATTGACGATCAAGTTCGCGTTCTAATAAAGGGAAAATGAGGCAAGAAGCTAAGACAGCGCGATCTAAAGTATTTTTATTCTTATAGTGGTATAGCTGATCGGCACAAGCTAAATAATGAAAAATGAGCTTGCCATGCGGAGTACGCATCGTTTGCATAAGCTTGGGAAATAAAATACCAAGAATATTATATTCGGCTAACAAACGAAAGAAAGCGGCTGATGCTCCTGACTCCAGCATGCGAAAAATTTCTTCTAGAATGCGCGCAGAAGAGCTTTTGATAATTTCTTCACGACAAGTATGAATCGCTTGTTCGGTAAGAGAATCTATTTTAAATTGATGATAACGGGCATAAAACTTGACTAAACGCAAAAGACGTACGGGATCTTGTTTAAAACGAACTTCAGGTTCTCCAATAGTGCGTAGAATGCCTTGTTGAATGTCTTCCCATCCTCCCACAAAATCAATAATCGAATGATTAGAAGAGTCATAGAAAAGGCCATTCATGGTAAAATCACGCCTTAGCACATCTTCTTCCGGTGTGCCCCACACATTGTCTTGAATAATGAGATCGCTATCATTTTCTCCCGATCGAAAAGTAGACACTTCAATGATTTTATGTCCAAAACGAATATGAGCCAGTCGAAAACGACGTCCGATCAAAATACATCGCCTTTGAAAAATGGCTTTAATTTGTTCGGGTCGTGCCGAAGTGGAAATATCACAATCTTTTGGAACTTTTTTGATTAAAAGATCTCGCACGCTTCCACCTACCAAGTAGGCAGTAAATCCTGCTTGGCGAAGTTTTTCGAGAATATAAAGAGCATCTAAGTCAATTAAAGAGGGATCAATCCCATGCTCTTGAGCAAAGTAAATCTTCGGTTGCACGAATAAATGAGCTCCTAGACATTTGGAGAAAATCGTGAGGTATTATTTGTAGTTTCGCTTAAAAGGATAACATTCAAATCTTTATAATAAGTCTATGATCAAAAAATAGTCTAATGAATGGAAAAAGTCAATCTTTTCTTGCTTCAACAAGGATAAATCAGTATTTTTATGTATTCTCTAATAAAAATAAGATGGTTTTGTTAAATTAAGGACAAACGACACTAAGGACCTTAAGAGACAGTTGCAAAATTGTTCTTTGTTCTTGTATCTATTCTCCGGAGGGGAATAGCTACAAAAATAAAGAACAATTTTGCAACTGTCTCTTAAAGTCCTTAGTGTCGTTTGTCCTTAATTTAATGCTTTTTGATAGGAATAAAGGATAGCCGCGCATGGAAATAGATCGTTTAATGAAAATTTTTGGAACAGATGGTGTCAGAGGAAAAGCGAACCAAACGCCAATGGTTCCAGAAATTGCCCTGGCTTTAGGACGAGCAGCCGGCAAGATTATTCGTAGTCGTTCTCCCAAACCTCGCGTGGTCATTGGAAAAGATACACGGTTATCTTGCTATGTCTTTGAAAATGCTTTGATTGCGGGTTTGTGTTCCATGGGAGTAGATACCTTGATGGTCGGGCCCTTACCCACCCCGGGTGTCGCTTTTATTACGCGCGCTTACCGCGCAGATGCGGGGATTATCATTTCTGCTTCACATAATCCCTATTACGATAATGGAATTAAATTTTTTGATGCGGAAGGATTTAAGTTGCCAGATGAATGGGAAAGTGAAATGGAGGCACTCATTAGACAGAATCAGTTTCAAGATTGTTTGCCGGCAGATGATGAAATAGGGAGAAATACCAAAATTATCGATGCGGATGGACGTTATATTGAATTTGTCAAAGCAACTTTTCCACGCGGAATTTCTCTAAGGAATTTAACTATTGCTCTCGATTGTGCTAACGGAGCGAGCTATAAAGTGGCACCGTTAGTGTTTCGTGAATTAGATGCAAAAGTTTTCACATATGGGGTGTCTCCCAATGGATTAAATATTAATCAAGAGTGCGGCTCCATGCACCCTGAAACTGTACAAAAAGCGGTGATTGATCATCGTGCCGATATCGGAATAGCTTTAGATGGTGATGCAGATCGCGTTATTCTAATCGATGAAAAAGCGCAAATTGTAGATGGCGATACCATTCTAGCTATTTGTGCACGCGATATGCATCGCCGCCGCTTACTGAAAAATAATCGGGTTGTGGGTACGGTGATGAGTAATTTGGGATTCATCAAAGCGATGGAGAGTCAAGGCATTGAGGTCATTCAAAGTTCAGTAGGGGATCGTTATGTCATCCAAGATATGTTGAAGCATGATGTAAATTTAGGAGGCGAACAAAGCGGCCATTTGATCTTTTTAGATTACAATACCACGGGAGATGGCCTTGTTTGTGCTTTACAAGTGATGCGCATCATGATCGAGACGGATTCAAAATTATCTGATTTAGCTGCGTTTGTACAGCGTTATCCACAAACATGCGTTAACGTAAGAGTGGCTTCTAAACCGCCTTTAGAGGCCTTGCAAAATGTGCAAGACGCGATTAAACAAGTGGAAAAAACATTAGAGAGCTCAGGCCGTATTTTAGTGCGTTATTCAGGAACGGAAAATATTTGTCGTGTGATGGTAGAAGGACCTAAGTATAAGCAAGTCATTCAATTGGCGAATCAAGTCGGAGCCGTGATTAAAGAAGAAATTGGTGTTAAATAAGGAATAAGGCAAGCGTATGTGTGGAATTTTTGGCTATGTGGGACCGAAGAACGCTGTTAAGATGGTCGTAGATGGATTGAAGCGCTTAGAATACCGAGGTTATGATTCAGCCGGTTTAGCAAGTGTTCAAGAGGGTGCTATCGTCGCTTGCAAAGAAGTAGGTAAGGTTTCGGTATTAGCAAAAGAAGTGGAAAAACTTAACTTAGATCTGCCGCTTGCGATTGCACAAACGCGTTGGGCCACACATGGTAAAGTCACGAAAGCGAATGCACATCCTCATTTTGATATGCAACAGTCACTCGCCCTCGTACATAATGGCATTATTGAAAATCACGATGTTCTGCGCGCGCAACTCAAATCACAAGGGGTACAATTTGTTTCTGATACCGATACTGAAGTGGTCGCGCACTTGATTGCGAATTATTACCAAGGGGATATCCTCAAAGCTGTTCAACAAGCCGTCGCTCAACTTAAAGGTGCTTATGCAATTGCGTTGATTCATCGTGATTTTCCCGATCAAATTGTGGCAGTGGCGCAAGAGGCTCCTTTAGTGGTGGGAATTGGAAATAATGAAGCTTTTGTTTCTTCTGATCCTAATGCCTTTTCTTTATATACGCGTCAGGCTATTTATCTGGCTAATGCCGAAATTGCTATTATAAAAGCCAGTAACCAGCAAATTTATAATGCTGAACATGTCATAGAAAAAGAGAGTTATCTACTCAAAGAAGATAGCGGCGAAATATCCAAAGGAGAATTCGAGCATTATACCCTTAAAGAAATTCATGAGCAGCCACAAACAATTCGAAATGCGCTTTTAGGACGTTTTATTCCTGAATATGGCACGGCTTTATTTGAAGAACTCACGTTTAAAGCGGTCGATCTTTTAACGGTTGAACGAATTTTAATTTTAGCTTGCGGCACTTCGTGGCATGCAGGTTATGTAGCCGCTTATATGATTGAAGAGAAAGCACGTATTCCCGTGCAAGTCGAAATTTCATCTGAGTTTCGTTATAAAAATCCGGTTGTGCCTCCGGGAACACTTGTCATTGCGATTAGTCAATCGGGCGAAACAGCAGATACGATTGCCGCGATGCGCGAAGTGAAAGCGAAAGGAGCCCATATTTTAGCTTTATGTAATGTGTATGGTTCCACATTAGCGCGTGAAGCAGATAATACGATATTTCTGAAGGCCGGTGCAGAGATTGGGGTGTGCTCGACTAAAGCTTTCACGAATCAAGTTGTTGTTTTAGCTCTTTTGACATTGATGTTAGCACGCATGCGCCATATGAGCAAAGCGGATGGACAAGCCTTTTTAGATTGTTTATTAAAGCTTCCGGAGCAAGTAGAAGAGGTCTTGAAGATAGCGCCTTATATTAAGGAAATGGCACATAAATATGCGCGTTATGACAATGTGTTTTATTTAGGGCGCTGTTATATGTATCCCACAAGCTTAGAAGGTGCTTTAAAGCTAAAAGAAATCTCTTATGTGAATGCTAATGGCTATCCGGCAGGCGAAATCAAACATGGTCCGATCGCTTTGATCAATGAAAATTGTCCAACAGTGGCGTTGTGTGCCAATCATGCTACATATGACAAATTGCTGAGCAATTTGATGGAGATTAAAGCACGTAATGGCAAAATTCTAGCTATTGCCTCTGAACCTGACAAACACCTAGAAGAGATTGTAGATGATGTGATTTATGTGCCTTCTACCTGTGATGAATTGGCGGCAATTCCGACAACGATCGTGACGCAGTTGTTAGCCTATTACATTGCCCAAGAAAGAGGGGCGGATATCGACCATCCACGCAATTTGGCTAAATCAGTGACAGTCGAATAATCTATGGGAATTACGTAATTTTTTTAATCTTGATATCTAATGTTAATTTATATATCATTTTTCTTGTTTCTTTCTAATAAAGAATAATTAAATTGTTAATAACTAAAAATAAAGGTTCTTAAAAATAAGGTTCTTAAAAATGTTGTCAATTCAGTCTTCCTTGTCATCTACCATTCATGCTTATCAAGCAAAAGTGGTTTTGCCTTCTCTTACCTCGTATCAGAAAAAAGTAACGGCATTAGCTTTATTAGCTTTGAGTCTATTAGGTGTCTGTTATTTTCTTCTAAAAAGCTACTGGTTTCGGGCTCAGTTGCAAAATCCACAGAATATAAACGCAAATCCTATTCAGATAGGCCCTGTCAATGGACAAGTGAAGGAAGATACAGAATTAGATTTAGATCCGATGACAGTGGATACGGTTTTAGGTGGTAATCTGCAGGCTATTCCTCATTTATATCCTAAATTAAAGAAATTAAGCTTATGGCCTTGTGTGAATGTGACAGATGAAGATTTACAGCAATTGGCACGTCTTCCCTTCTTAGAAGATTTAGACTTACTTAAAAGTGATATACACTTCACTGCCAAAGGATTAGCTTATTTAAAAGATTGTTCTTCTTTGCACTCTTTAAAGTTAGGTGATACATATGATCGAATCACTGATGAGTACTTAAAACAGTTAAAAGATTATCCTGCTTTACAAAATTTGCAGTTATTTAATTGTAAGCAAGTGACCGCTAAAAGCTTAGCTTATTTAAAAAATTGTTCTTCTTTGCATGCTTTAGAGTTATACGATTCTGATCAATTGACAGATGAATATTTAAAGCATGTCAAACAAATTTCTTCTTTGCGTGTTTTAAGTTTAAGGGGGTGTCAAAGATTTACAGAAGAAGGATTGAAGCATTTAGCAGCGCTTTCACACTTAGAAACACTAGAGTTGTTGTCCGGTGATTATCAAAGTCAAATCAAGGGTGCCTATTTAAAGCGATTGCAAGATTTCCCTTCTTTGCAAAACTTAAAATTGAATTATATCAAAGACGAAGATTTAGAATATTTAAAAGATCTTTCTTTACAAGCTTTAGAATTATCTTATTGTGCTCGAACAGACAAAGGTTTAGAGTATTTGCAAACACTTCCTTTACGAAGCTTAGATGTATCTTATTGTCATAATGGTATCACAGATAAAGGTCTAGAATATCTGAAAGCATGTCCTTTGGAAAATTTAAATTTAACTAGTTGTGAAAGTGTGACAGACAAAGGTTTAGAATATTTGAAAGCATGTCCTTTGAAAAATTTGAATTTAACTGGGTGTACAGAAATTACAGATGATGGTTTAGCATATTTACAACATATGTCTTCTTTGCAAGTTTTAAATTTGACGTGTTGTAAAAGAGTGACAGACAAAGGTTTAGAATATTTGAAAGCATGTCCTTTGAAAAATTTGAATTTAACTTGCTGTACAGAGATTACAGATGATGGTTTAGCATATTTACAACATATGTCTTCTTTGCAAGTTTTAAGCTTAGAGGGATGTGAAAAACTGACAGAAAAAGGCTTCGCCTATTTAAAGAATCTATCTGATTTACAAGAACTAAACATCAAATATTGTTATCAAGTTAAAGAGGAACATATAGAACAGCTTAAAGAACTTTCTTCTTTACGCGTTTTAACAGTCATAAATGATAATGATAGTAGGGCATTTCCTCAAGAATATGAAGAGATTTTAAAGCAGGCTAATCCTCTGCTGAAAATTGTACATGAGCAAACACCTTGCTAAAAGAAAATAAATAATTGTTTAAAAATAAGAGATTTTGTAGAATGTTTTGAAATTAACTAAATAAATGAATAAATATGACACAAAATCAAGCTGTTTTAGAAAATATTACTACTTCTAGCAATATTTTGGGTGGAGCCCTTTTAGTGGCCGGGACCTCTATTGGAGGTGGAATGCTTGCGCTTCCTGTTTTAACAAGTCAAGCGGGATTTTTACCTTCACTGTTGGTCTATGTTTTCTGTTGGTTATTCATGGCAGGTACAGGCCTTTTATTTTTAGAAATTTCTCAATGGATGAAGGGCGAAGCTAATATTATTTCGATGGCAGAATTGACTTTAGGTAAGCCAGGGAAGTATTTTGCTTGGGTTGTGTATCTCTTTCTGTTTTATTGCTTGACGGTGGCCTACATGGTGGGCTGTGGCAATATTATGGTGGAGTTATCGCAATCTTTTTTGCCGGATTGGGCTGGTCCTATCGTTTTTGTGCTTTTATTTGCTCCGCTCATTCTCATTTCCACAGCTTGGGCTAGTCA
Source organism: Parachlamydiaceae bacterium (assembly GCA_030147755.1). Lineage (GTDB taxonomy): Bacteria > Chlamydiota > Chlamydiia > Chlamydiales > Parachlamydiaceae > JASBUW01. The sequence goes on along the minus strand of JASBUW010000146.1, from coordinate 7,065 downwards.
CTTGAATGTCTGGTTAGTGGCGGGTTTGGCGCTTTCGTATTTTGGTTTTGTGTTTATGGGCTTTCGCTATGTGAAAACAGATTTCTTAGCCTACAGCGATTGGACCTATTCTCTCAAAGTATTACCGATTGCTTTTACTTCTTTTGCTTATCAAGGTGTGATTCCTACTTTGGCGAGCTATATGCATCACAATAGCAGAAATATTCGCCAAGCCATTCTGATTGGAAGTTTTATTCCTCTCATTGCTTATGCCGTGTGGGAAGGATTAATTTTGGGTATTGTGCCTTTAACAGGGCAAGGGGGACTTCAAGAAGCTTTCGCACAAGGGCAAAATGCTGTGCATCCTCTCAAATATTTTATGCAAAGCAGCTCTGTATATGTGTTAGGGCAAGCATTTGCTTTTTTTGCTTTAGTGACGTCGTTTTTGGGAGTCGCTTTAGGATTAAGGGACTTTTTAGCCGATGGTTTAAAAATAAAAAAAGACGCAAAAGGTAAGATGGCGCTTTCTTTAATGGTCTTTCTGATTCCTTTAGTAATTGCAGTCAGTTATCCCCATATCTTTTTAACTGCTTTAGATTATGCTGGTGGTTTTGGAGTTGCGATGCTACTCGGACTTTTACCTGTTGCCATGACATGGGTGGGACGTTATCGTTTAAAATTACAGCCTTACCATCCGCAACTGAGCGGAGGAAAATGGGTGTTAAGTATTTTAGCTTTCTTTATTGCAATCGAGCTATTGGGCGAATTCAAGCTCTTATTGACACGCTTATTTTTTTGAAATAGCCTCATTAGAGGCTTTATCTAACATAATAATAGGTACCGGTTTTGTTTCCAGTTAGCGTATAGTCGTAAGGGCTACTATAGTAACCGCTGTAAGTATAGGGATAGACATAATAACCGGGATAAGAATAATAGTAAGTAGGATAAGGACCGCCTGCATATAAATACTTATAAGGCCATCCATTATTATAATAATGGTCATGAACAGAATAATTGGGGTCCCAACCTCTGTTGCCACCACGCCAATATCTCTCAGGATGGTAACCACCGCCATCAAAGCCTCCTTCGCCAAAAGCTACTCCACTGCTGCCCCCCAAGTGGCCTGCTCGACTTGTGGCGAAAATTTGATTAACATGTGTAGGTAATAAAAAAAGGACGAAGAACAAGAGGCTCATGACAATTTTTTTCATAGATCCCCCGCTTAAAATAAGTAACCACTCTCTTCCTTTAGTCTTTCCTTGTTCCACTAATTAACACAAACTTCACGATTGAACAAGCTTAAAAAGTGCTTCGTTAAGTTTCCTTAACTTTTCACTTTTTTCTAAAGAAAGGAGTGGTTACCAGCTGCTTGCTAAGCGAAGAAAGGTAGACCTAATTGTCTGCAATCTACAAAGATTCTACTCTTCAACATCTCGCAAAACATAAGTTTAGGTCTACCCATCTTCGCTTACTAGCAGAGCTCGGGTTAGTTTGTTAGTTTCTTACGCCCTCCTCAACTCTCATTATAAATCTTCTATTAATTTTGTCAAATTAAAAATATAAATTTAGTTTATCAATTGTTTAAAAACTGAATTTTTAATTTATTATATAAGGTGGACTTAGTGGGCATTGTGGACTAGGTGGACGAAGTGGACAGAAGGAAGTTGTTTAAAAACTTATTTTTTTAGTAATTTATCTTGTACACTTCGTCCACCTAGTCCACAATGCCCACTAAGTCCACCTTTTTGAAAGGAGAAAAAACGTGTTCTGGCATTATCCACTGCTTTATGGTTTGTTTTTGTCTTTTTTCTGGATTCATTCTGCTTACGCAGAATTGAAAAAGCCAGCTTTTGAAGCGTGGATGGCTAAAGAAATGGAAGCGCACCAAATTCCAAGTGCCAGCCTCGCCATCGTGAAAAATTATCAAATGGCTTATGCCAAAGGGTTTGGATCTGCTAATGAATTTACCACTTTTCAAGCCCCCTCTCTTTATAAATCCCTCACAGTGATGACAGCTTTGATGTTATTTGAAGCGAAGGGATTGGCGATGAATACAGATATGAAGCGTTGTTTGCAATCTTGGAAAATTGCGCAGCCTTCCTGTCTACAAGATCAGCCTACCACGCTTAAATGCCTGCTCGAACAGGGCGAAGAAGGTTATCTTGTCATCCAGCAATTGATAGAAGCCGTCATGCGTAAAGAATCTTATGAAAAGGTCATTAAACGCCTTATTTTACAGCCTTTGGATATGAAAGATTCTACTTTATGCGTAGGAGAAGAATTATGGACGACCCCCACTGATTTAGCTAAGTGGATGATAGCCATTCAAAAAGCACTGAATAACCAGTTAACTCCGATTCCTTCTAAGCGCGTTGCGGAAGATTTGGTCAAACCCGCGATTACCCCTCATCAAGGCATAGGATTCGAAATAAATATCAATCGGTATGGAGATCAAGTAGAAAAAGGGACCTATTTCCTGCATACGGGGTCGAATCCTGGTTATTTAGTCTTACTTTTAGGAAACACGGTGAAAGGCAATGGCATTGTGATTATGATTAACGTGTCTTCTCAAATAGATACTCATGAGATAGCACAATTAGCTTTTTTGAAATCTATTGTAGAGCGTGTAGCAGAGGAAGACAGTTGGTTTTAAGAGTTCTAAAAAGCGAAAGAGGACTTTCGCGCTCCAAACGCTTCGCGTATGACCAATTTTATCAAAATCTATTCAAACAAATTATTTACGAAAGCTTGAGCGTCAAAAGGTTGTAAATCGTCTGCTTGCTCACCTGTTCCAATGAATTTAATGGGAATGCCCAATTCACGTTCAATAGCCACCACAATACCGCCTTTGGCTGTCCCATCTAGTTTGGTCAAGATAACACCCGTAAGAGGAGTAAATTTATGAAACTGTTTGGCTTGGTCGATGGCATTTTGACCCGTTGTAGCGTCTAATACTAATAACGTCTCATGAGGACCACTAGACGCGGCTTTATGGCAAGAGCGCTTAATCTTCTCAAGTTCTTGCATGAGAGGCGTTTTGTTATGCAAGCGTCCTGCGGTATCGACCAGGACTACATCACATTGACGCGCTTTAGCTGCTTGCACCGCGTCGAACGCAACGGCGGCAGGATCGCTTTTGGGATTACCTTTGACGATATCAATTTGCAAGCGCTGAGCCCACATTTCGAGCTGTTCAATGGCAGCGGCTCGAAAGGTGTCCGCAGCAGCTACTAAGACTTTTTTGCCATTTTGATTGAGCATATGCGCCAACTTAGCTGTTGACGTGGTTTTTCCATTGCCATTGACACCTACAATGAGAATGGTGAGAGGACGTTGGCCGGCCGGCAATTCAACGAGACCGGGGGGATATTTTCCTAATAGTGCTAATAAATGGGCACGTAACGCGTCTAAATAATCAGCTGTTTTTAAAGACGGATTGGTACGGTAAAGCTCGCGGATTTTATTGGTGAGTTCAGTGGCTGTTTGAACGCCAAAGTCTGCTTCATACAGCAATTGCTCGAGCTGTTCAAAGGTATTTTCATCCATTTTACCTTGAAAAAGCGCTTTAATTTTCTCGCCAAATAAAGAGCGCGCGCGTGCCAGAGCCGATTTAACTTTGGTATAACTTGTCTTAAGAAATTGCAAAACCATCATACCGCCAAATTGATAATTAAATAAAAAAAGCTTAGCACAGAAAAAGAAAAAAGGTGAAGATGAATTCAAAATAGATAGGTTTTATCATGAACATCCACGAGTTTCAAGCCAAGCAAATTTTAGAGAAATATGGAATCCCTGTGCCTCCTTTTAGGGTTGTTTCTTTACGCCAAGAAGTAGAAGCACTGCTGGAAGACACCGATTGGCAATCAGCTGTCCTAAAGGTACAAGTTCACGCCGGTGGACGAGGTAAAGCAGGCGGTGTCAAATTTGCGCGTAGTCCAGAGATGATTTTACAAGCAGCAGAGGAATTGCTGGGTAAAAAAATTGTCAATCAGCAAACAGGATCTGAAGGCATGGTGGCGCATCAATTACTCGTTTCTCCGCCTCTAGACATTGCCCATGAATATTACCTAGGTTTAACAATTAGCCGAGACAGTGCGCAAATTGTTCTCATTGCTTCTCCTGTGGGAGGCATGGACATTGAAAAAGTCGCTGAAGAGCAACCCGATCAAGTACTAGTTGTCCCTCTGCCTCTGGAAGGTACATTTCGTCAGTATCAGCTCCAGCGCTTGGCAAAGTTCATGGGATGGAAAGACTCCCTTGCGCAACAAGGAATAGCCATTGTCAAAGCTTTAACAAAAGCGTTTATCGAAACTGATGCTTCTCTATTAGAGATTAATCCTTTAGTACAATCCCCTGATGGGCATTTATGGGCTTTAGATGCCAAACTTGTTGTAGATGACAATGCGCTTTATCGACAATCGATGATTAAATCTTTATTTGATCCGACGCAAGTGCCAGAAAATGAAGCACGTGCTCAACAATTTGATTTAGCCTACATAGCGCTAGAAGGGGATATTGGATGCATGGTCAATGGGGCGGGATTAGCCATGGCAACTATGGATCTCATTCACCATTTTGGAGGACATGCCGCTAACTTTCTCGATGTGGGAGGCGGAGCCTCTAAAGAAAAAGTGGCAGAAGGATTCAAAATCATTTTAAGCGATCGCAAAGTGAAAGCGATTTTAATTAATATTTTTGGCGGGATTATGAGTTGTGAAACTTTAGCTGAAGGTATTGTGGAAGCAGCTAAAGAATTGCATATTCATGTACCTTTGGTTGTACGCATGGAAGGGACAAAAGTAGAAGAAGGGAAACAGATTTTGAGTGAATCTAAACTCAATATTGTGATTGCGCATGATTTAGTGGAAGCCGCTGAGCAAGTGGTTAAAATGGCGCAAGGCGTGTCTTAAAACAGGAGCTTAATACAATGTCTATTTTAGTGAATCGAGAGACGCGCGTCATCACACAAGGAATTACAGGAAAAGCGGGACGCTTTCATACCGAACAAGGCATGCAATATGCGCCTACTTATGTGGGTGGGGTAACACCCGGAAAAGGGGGAAGTGAAATCTTAGGATTACCCATCTTCGATACGGTATTGGAAGCAAAAGAAGCGACGCAATGTAATGCGTCTTTAATTTTTGTTCCTGCTCCTTTTGCAGCAGAAGCCATTTTGGAAGCTGAAGAGGCAGGAATTGAACTTATTGTCTGTATTACAGAAGGAATTCCTGTTCAAGATATGCTAAAAGTAAGCCAAGTGATGCGTACTAGTCGCACAAGTCGTTTAATTGGACCCAATTGTCCAGGTGTGATTACGCCGGGTGAATGCAAAATGGGGATTATGCCTGCTTATATTCATCGAAAAGGCTCCATTGGCATTGTGTCTCGTTCAGGTACTTTAACGTATGAAGCCGTATGGCAAACAACAAAATTAGGCTTAGGACAATCAACTAGCGTTGGCATTGGAGGAGATCCTTTGAATGGAACCTCCTTTATTGACGTCTTAAAGCTCTTTGAACAAGATCCTCAAACAGAAGCGATTTTGATGATTGGTGAAATTGGCGGCAAAGCAGAAGAGGAAGCAGCGGAGTGGATTCTCGCTAACTGCACCAAACCTGTCGCTGCTTTTATTGCAGGGCAAACGGCGCCGCCGGGAAGGCGCATGGGACATGCCGGCGCCATCATTTCAGGCAATCAAGGAACAGCCACCAGTAAAATTGAAGCTCTCAAAGCGGCACGCGCATTTATAGCTCATACGCCTGCAGAGATGGGAGCAGTCGTGCAAGAAGCCTTACAACAATACAAGAGATTATGATTTCGATTCCGGGACGTATTCCTATTCATATTTTTCCTTTTTTTTGGTTGCTCATTGCCATGATTGGTTGGTTAAACAGCGCGTCCTTATTAGGAACGGTGATTTGGGCAGGCGTCATTTTAGTTTCCATACTCATTCATGAATATGGACATGCTTTGACAGCTCGTGCATTTGGACAAGAAGCAGAAATCAGCCTTGTGGGTTTGGGGGGAGTGACGCAGCGGCATGGACCTCAACTTCCGCGTTGGAAAGAATTTTTGATTGTTCTCAATGGTCCTTTAGCAGGTTTTTTATTGTTTTTTTTGACTTATCAAATCATGCTGATGGGTGGAATAGATAAAAACTCTGTTTTAGCTTACGCTTTAGAAGTTTCAGTGACTGTGAATTTATTTTGGACCATCCTCAATTTGTTTCCGGTCTTACCTCTTGATGGAGGACAGCTATTACGTATCTTACTAGAAGGGGCTTTTGGCTTTAGAGGGCTCAAAATAGCTTTTTTAACCAGTATTGTACTTGCTACCCTAGTTGGAATTGGATTTTTCCTCATTCAACAGTTATTAGTAGGGGCATTATTTCTGATGATGGCTTTTGAAAGTTACCGGGCTTGGACAGAGATTAAAACCATGTCTCCGCAAGATAACGATCAGCAATTACAAGGTTTAGTTAAACAAGGACTAGACGATTTAAACGCGGGACGCCAACAAGAAGCACTGGATAAATTTATTGCTGTACGTCGTGAAGCCCCCAAGGGATTGTTATACGTGACTGCCACGCAATATGGAGCACGCATTTTGACGGAGCAAGGGGCTTATAAACAGGCCTATAATTGGTTATACCCTTTAAAAAATCGCTTATCACCAGATTATTTAAAGCTTTTACAACAATTGGCGTATCGCGTGCAGGAATGGGAAGAGACGGTGAAAATTGGGGAAGAAGCTTATCAAAAAGAGCCAGCGATGGATACAGCGCTGATTAATGCCCTTTCTTATGGCATCATGGGAAAAGCAGCCCCTGCAGTAGGATGGTTGCGTTGTGCCATTCAACAAGGACTCCCTAACATTCAGGCAGTGGTTGCCAAGCGTGAATTTGATGCGATTCGGCACACACCTGATTTTCAAGCTTGGTTGAAAACTCAAGCTTCATAAAGGACAAAAACGACAAACGACCATAACGACAGAAACGACCTTAACGACAACGACAAACGACAAAAAGGACTAAAGTCGTTAATGTCGTTTGTCGTTGTCGTTAAGGTCGTTTCTGTCGTTATGGTC
>JASBUW010000142.1 GCA_030147755.1 Parachlamydiaceae bacterium | reverse complement strand
CGCTCGGTCTGGGCTAATGCAGTGATAGTGCTACCGCACAGATAAAACCAGTCTTTTTAAGTATACTTTGACCAACTACCAAGAAGGTCGCTGTTACTTTTTGATATTAGCAACGAAGTTGCTTGGGGGCTCCAAACGCTTCGCGTATTACCCTTTATATTTAAGAATGAGTGAGAAGATTGCATGGTCTACACAACTCCTTCCCTATCTGTGACAACTAATTTTTTGTCGAACTTACAATCTTACACAATTTCTGTTTTGTTAGTTGATGATCAAATGATTATCGCTGAAGCTGTTAGACGCATGCTGATGGATCAAGCAGATATTGTTTTTCATTATTGTTCGGATCCCGGCAAAGCGTTAGAAACAGCGAATCGCATTAAACCCACGGTCATTTTACAAGATCTCGTCATGCCGGACTGTGATGGGATTTTATTGGTCAAATATTTTCGTGCCAATCCCTCTACGCGCGATATTCCCATCATTGTATTATCGACAAAAGAAGATCCGCGGATAAAAGCGGAAGCTTTTGCAGTCGGAGCCAATGATTACATTGTGAAATTACCCGATCGCATAGAATTGATTGCGCGTGTGCGCTATCACTCCAATAGTCATATTCGTCTTTTAGAGCGTAATGAGGCATATAAGCGCTTAGAAGAAAGTCAAAAAATCTTGAATGCCGAGTTAGCAGAAGCGGCGGCTTATGTGCGTTCGTTATTGCCTCCGCCGCTGCATAATCACATTCACACAGAGTGGCGTTTTATTCCTTCTACACAATTGGGAGGAGATGCTTTTGGTTATCACTGGTTAGATGATCGTCATTTTGCCATTTATTTATTAGACGTGTGTGGACATGGGGTAGGGGCTGCGTTACTTTCCATCTCTGTTATTAATCTTTTACGCTCTCAAACTTTACCACGTGCAGATTTCCATGATCCTAGTTCGGTCTTAATCGCCTTAAACGCTGCCTTTCAAATGGAAAAACATAATAATATGTTTTTTACCATTTGGTACGGTGTCTATGATAAAAAGACGCAAGAAATTGTGTATGCGAGTGGGGGACATCCGCCTGCTATCTTAATTACAGGTCATACGGAAGAGAAAGCAGAAATTTTCGAACTTAAAACACCGGGTGTGGTGATCGGAGCACTTCCGGAAGCTGATTTTCAAAATGCAAGTTGTCAAATTCAAAAATATAATCGTCTCTATGTCTTTAGTGATGGAGTGTATGAAATTACGCGACTAGATGGCACAATGCTTGAATTGCATGAATTTCTGGAAGTTTTGAAAAAAATTCCTCGAAAAGAGAAAGCGGAGCTCGATTATATTATCGAGTATACGCAAGAACTCCAAGGAAAAAAACTCTTTGCAGATGATTTTTCTTTGCTCCTCGTTAACTTCAATGAATAAAACCTTTTGCTCAGTTCTTGATTTTGTTTTTTTCCGGCTTTTTATATAGTAGCTTTTAGTTTTTAAGAAGATGACGCATCTTTTTCTTTAATTTTCTTCAATTTCTGTCGATTTTTCAGCAAGGACAACTATTGTGGACGTCTTAGAAAAAAAAATTGAAAATCAAGTCCAATTTTGGTCATTATTAGGACCTTTTCTTATCTTATTGTCTGTTACTGTTCTCTTATTTAAGGTGTCTTCGCACTGGTATTTTCCCGTGACCGCTTTAATTGGTCTGCCTCTTTGTGTGAAGTGGAAAATGAAAGGAATGGCGGCTGCTCTCTCGTGTTTATTATTTTTCTCTGTCTTAGCTTATCAAAATTTGGAACTCGATGAGCGCTACTGGCATGTGGGGATGGTCCTGGCAATGGCTTTTTCTTTTATTGTGCTCACATTATCTCTAGAAGAAGTGCAAAATTTAGTTGATAAACTGCAGCTTGAATCCCAAAGCCGCCTAGATAATTTCTTGCGCTTAGATGAAAAGTGGAAAAGCGCCGAACAAGAATGGAGTCATGAGCGCACAGATTTTAAAACAGAAATTCAATCGCTCACACAAGAAGCTGCTCGCATTCAAGAAGATAAGCAAACTTTTTATAAATTAGCTCAGTTGGCCAAAGATGAACTCACTCAAGTGCGTTCTCAACATGATCTCCTATTAAAAGAGCTTTTTTATAAAAAACAGCAAATAGCGCAACTGCATGAACGATTAGAAGAAACAGAAATTACGATTCAGGGGTTTGTGAATACGGATGCTGAAAAGCAGCTCCAACAATTGACAGACCAATTGACCCTATTAGAACGAGAAAAAGATCGGCTAGAAGCTCAACTGTTGCGCACGCAAACTGATTATCACGTCTGTCAAGAAGCCAGAGAGCAAATAAATCAACAATTACAAAGTTATCAGGAACAAGAAAGGCAGCGCTTGATTGAGCAACAGCAGGATCAACAAGAACGCCAAGCGCAGCAAGCGGCTCTGCAAGCAAGCCAAGAGAAACAAGCGAGTTTGGAACAAGAGAAGCACGCTTTATTAGAGGCGCAAACAAAATGGCAGCAGCAATATGAATACATGCAAGCGTTAGAGGTGCAACATCGTCAGGCTGTTCAGCATTATCAGCAGCAACTGCAAGACCTAGCTTCTCAATTGAAGACAGAAGAGCAACGGCGAGAAACGCTTCAGCAACGCAAAAAAGAAGTAGAAGAATTGTTGACGCAACGAGAGCAGCAATCTCAAGAAAAAGAAAGTCATCTACAAGCCGTTTTAAAAAGGGAAATCGAAAAAATAAAAGACGAAGAGCAACAAACGAAACAACAATTGTGGCACGTGCAAAATGCTCTGCAAATAGAGCAAGAGAAGTATCAAGAGGCAGAAAAGCAAATTCAGCAGCAGGCACAAGATAAGCAAAATCTCGAACAATTGCTGCAGCAAGCACAGCAAGAGTTGGAAAAAGCGCAGTCTAGCGTAGAGATAGAAACGGAAGAAAAACGCGAGCTGTTACCCTATGCAGAAGGCAATACACGGCGCATTGAATCGATGTATATCCAGTTAAAAGAGCAGTTTCAAGAGAAGTCAGCCGTTTTAGACGCGACACGACGCGAACTTTTCCATGCGCATGAAGAATTGCTGAAATATCAAAAAGAGCAAGAAGAAGAAACGATTTTTGGACAAACAGAGTTGGAAGAATATCTGCAGAGTGATCTTTTGCAATTAGAGCAGCAATATGAGCAGATGCAGCGCCACTATCAACAAGAAGTGGAAGAATTGAACCAGATAGTTGAGCATTTACTTCATCAGCTAGTAAAAAAATAAGGATACCGGTGCGTGTTATCTTCTATTTTGAGTATAGCCGGAGGAGCAACAGCGGGCGCTTTATTGAGATGGCTTTTAGGACAGCTGTTAAATCCTTTATTTCCTACGTTGCCTCTAGGAACTTTAGCTGCTAATTTGGCAGGTGGTTATTTGATGGGAATCATGATGGTTCTCGCGCTAGAGCATAGTTTTTTGTCTCCTGAAATAAAATTAGCGATGATCACAGGTTTTTTGGGGGCATTGACAACTTTTTCTACTTTTTCTGCAGAAGCTGTCTATTTGCTAGAAAAACAACAATTTGGCTGGTTTGCAATTTTAGTCAGTGCGCATGTGATAGGATCCATTCTGATGACATTAAGCGGAGTTTATACAACGCGATTCATTTTTTATTTGAGGACGTTATGAACGGATTCTACATCAGATTTTTCATGCAAGAATCAAGACAGCATCAAGGCATTTTATTATATGAGTGGCTACTTGAAAAGGCAAAAAAAATGGGAATTAAAGGGGGCACTGTTCTCCGGGGAATAGCAGGTTTTGGTCGGCACGGTATGCTGCATGAAGAGCATTTTTTTGAATTAGCCTCTGAGTTGCCTGTAGAAGTAACTTTTGTGATAAGTGAAGAAGAATTAAATCGTCTTTTTGATGCGCTTAAAATAGAAAAATTAGATTTATTTTATGTGAAGATGGCAGCAGAATTTGGTATTCTCAAATAACTGTATTTGATGGACCAAAATGGACCTGATGGACCTCATAGACTGAATGGATAAAGCGAGTAAAGTATAGGTTCACTATGTACATAGACTGTTTGCCATTTGTGCGGTAGCACTATCACTGCATTAGCCCAGACCGAGCGCGTTTAGCGCTCGTTCTGGGAAAAAAGCCCTTTCATAAGCACTGCGGTTAGCAGTGCAACTATTCAGAGTCCGTGTGGCACTGCTAACCGCAGTGCAATATATTATGCGTTAAATCCCAGAACGAGCGCTAAACGCGCTCGGTCTGGGCTAATGCAGTGATAGTGCTACCGCACAAATGGCAAACAGTCTATGTACATAGTGAACCTATACCGAGTAAAATCCATTTTAACAACCAGCTTTAGCTATTTCCGGTACATCATATACTTTATGTCCATTGGGTCTATGAGGTCCATCAGGTCCATTTTGGTCCATCAAATGCGGATTCAAGCGACTTTAAAATGCAGTTTTAATTTCAATTCTTCTAACCAAGCTAAATCTTCATAGTTCAAAGAAGATAATTGAGATTGTAGATCCTGATAAAAAGCTTTATGTTTCTGAACAGCTTTAAGGGTAGAGGCATCTGCTAAATATAGACTTAATAATAACTGGCAAAATTCAGGATAGGTGATCTCTATTTTTTGTTGTTGTAAGCAAGTATGAAGATTGACTAAAGTGTCTTTAACAACTGATAGCGTCAACGAGCTCCTAGGGTGAGTGTAGCGTCCAAAAATGTCATTATGCTGAATAAGCGTTAAAATAAGAGGAATATCTCTTAAGGTAATTCCATAGAAACGAGGATAATTTTTAAGAATAACGCTTGCTTTTTCAACAGAGTGTTGAATGTGGTCAGCTAGGGGAGCATCTGCCAATTTACCAATGTCATGAAAGAGAGCGGCTAAGCGAAGAATCTTGCGTTGATAGGGCAGGGGCATTTGGGACGAAAAAGAAGTATTGAGTCCTAATCCCCCCTGTCGACCAGCTATCACTTCTTGCGTATGTTCTAGAATCGTGACGGGAACCACTTGTCGATCGGCTGTTAGTTTTCTTCCATGATTATTGAATTTGCGTTGCATGTCCTGTATTTCTGGATTCATCATATGGAAAAAACCATCTTGATAGAGCGCAAATTCTGAATCGTTGAAATCGCTTAGCATTTGATCTTGTCCCATGAAAATGTCTTTGCCATGCGTACATTGATATTTTTCTTGAATCATCTCTTTACCTATCGCGCGTTTCAATGTTTCGCTTAACACTTCCTGTTCTGAAGAAAAGTGAAAACCTTGTTGAGCAAGACGCTTGGCTGTCAAAGGCTTTTCTTCCTCTTGTTTAAAAAATTCTTCTGCTTGAGAAAGTAGGGTGGGATTTTCATCTTTCACTTGATGACAGTAATGGATGCGCTCTATTAAGCTTAACGATTGAATTTTACCTTTTATCTGGACATCATCTTGTGCTAGGAGCTGACGTTTAATTTGAGCCAATTCTTTCAACGAGCAATTTTTAAATAAGGGAGTTGTCAAGCGTTTTTGAACTTGTTTAAGATTAGGAGTGTTGACAAGCAACTGAATGTCTGGCTTTAACTTTTTATTGAGATAGAGAGCCTGGATTTCATGTCTGGGAATCCCTCGATAGAAGACTGTGTTGAATGTTCCTTCTTTTTCTAAACGCGCTTCTCCACGTAAATACTCGCGATTATAATAAGCGGCATTAACAAGGATTAAAGCACTTTCTTCGCCATTAAAATACGCGTTTTCTTTTTCCAAAAAAAGACTGAAATTGTGAGAACCAAAAATATGTCCAATTTTGTTCCAGGTCGCTCCATCTACTAAAGGATCTCCCTCCTCTGATAAATCAGAAGAACCGCATCCTTTACGAAAAAGGTCTAATAAAGCCCCATAAAATTTGGTGTCTCCTTTGCGATTAGAAATCCCTCTAGCGACGACTGTATTCTCAGGAAAAAAGAGAGGAAGTCCCACATAACGGCAGCAAGTGCTAGAAAGCTGGTGGAATTTTTTTTCTATTTCCATCACAGTGGGATATACCTGGGGTGTTTTGCGATAAGTTTTCCAGCGCTCTTCGATTTGATGTTGAAAAGACTCTTTCTCTTGATGTAGGACAACTAATTGGTGCATGACACGTTGTAAAAGCGCATGCCGATTATCGTGAATATCTCCGGGGCGTGAACGAAAAAGCGTAAAATCACCCATTTTAGAGATTTGATCTAATCCATAATGCTGATCTTGCTCTTGCCAATCTGAGCTTTTAACAACCGCTAAAAGCGCAAGTAATCCTTTTTCATGAGGAATTTTAGAAAGCGTAAAGGCAGTTTGTCGGCGAATGCGTGGATCCGTATGGGTTAACAAAGAGATTAAATCATTTAAAACGCGTTCATTAAAAGGATGGGGGGAATAAAGAAAATGCCCCAACAATTCAACTACGCTAAGTACTAAGGGAATATCTTCCTCTCCTTTCGGCTTGGATAATTCTTCTTGAAGAATTTTGTCAAAAAATATTTTCAGCTTCTCGTGATGCGGAGAGGGATCAATCGCCCACAGGGTGCGACAGAGGTGTTGTTTCACACGTGAATCAGATGTTTTCAGTAACAGAAGTTCTAAATAGTGATGGAATTTATTTCGTTGTTTTTTATTCCAATGAGAAATTCCTACATTTTCTAATATCTGTAAGGCCTTTAATTGTAAATCAGGGGAGGTAGTTTGTTGCTTTAAAATATGCAAGCTATAAAGCAATCCTTTGCGTGAGCGATAAACGCTGTAATACGTCAACCAATTTTTTTGATGTTCGAGAAGTGCATGAGTTGACTGTTGCTCCGGAAACAAAAGTTGACGTTCTTTTTCATGCCAAAACAGCTGATTTTGTTTGTTTATAAAAATAATAAGAGAGGTGGCTGCAGGACGGGCATCACCACGATAGCTAAAAAAAGAGGGAGGGGGATCAACTTCAAGTTTGCGTCTAAAAATGGCATATTCTGTAGCTGTCAGAGCCTCTTCCAGTACAGGGCAAGTTTGCAAAGCCAAAAGGCAAGCGGAAAGATCTTCTTCCGCAGTCAGTGAAGAAAAGAGAGAACTCATGCGCATTAAAACGTTTGGTTGTTGACCCAATGTAGGATTCATGCCTTCAAAAATATGAGCAAAAATTTCCTCGACAACCCACTGTACGGTTTTCTCTTTGGAAAAATTCGTATAAGTTAACTGCTTGTTTGTTTGAAGAGTCGTGATAAATAGCTCCACTTCTCGCAAATAATTGAGCCAGGCTTCTGGAGTATGATGGAGGCGGAAACCATGCCTAAAAATAGCCATATTGGCTTTTATCTCATAATAAGCTTTCTTAAAACTAATACTTAAAAGCTTGGCGATGACTTCTTCTGCTTCTTGTTCTGAAAAACCTTTAATATGCGTAAATAGAAAGCGTAAGAGCTGTACATTGTGCTCAGCTTTTAAATGAAAAGAAAAGCATTTAGTAAAAGAGTGAAGTACATTTTCCTCTTGTTGCTTGGAGGCCTCCCATAACAAGCGAAAAACAGGCTGACTCCCAGAATGCAAGGCTTGCTCGATGCAGCTTTGATGCGTCCAGTTTCCAGTGGGATCTTGTACAAATAACTTGGCTCCGCTTTCTAATAGAAATTGAACGATGGCAGCGTGTCCTTGAGAAGCGGCACAGGACAAAGGTGTTTTGGTCATTTGTGCTTGTTCTTGTAGAATTCCATTTAATGGACATCCTTTGGCCACTAAGCGTTGCACCCATGTGAAATGACCCGCTTCTGCAGCTGCGTGTAAAGGCGTTTCATAAGGGCTAGGGATAGAGCGTAGCAAGTCTTGAGGAAAGGTATCAAATAACACTTCCGCACTTTCTAGATAACCATGACGAATGGCATGATTCAAACAATACAGCTGTTTTTCATAAACATCAGCGCGGCATTTGATGGTTTGTTGGGCGATGAGTTGCACTAATTGCGGATTATTACTCTCAACAGCCAAATATAAATGGGGAATATATTGAGGATCGAGTGTTTTTGCTTTAGAAAAACTTAAGCGAAAAAGCTGAAGCAAAACAAAAGCAGGATTATGAGGATCTATGTTTTGTGGGGGTTGATAAATAGAAGGACTGAGGGCAAGTAAGTATTGCACTGCTTCAAAGGAGCCATGCTTGCAAGCGGTGAGTAGGGGAGTATAAATTAAGTCTTGTCGCTGACGGGGATCTATGGCTTTAACTAACGTAGCGCTTTGACGATGTGTGAAAATCATTTTTAGCAAAGCAACGTCATTTTTTTGGCAAGCAACATGTGTGGCTAAGGTGCCGTCTAATGACGTGTGCTCTAACAGCCATTCTACTACAGCGGAATGTCCATTTTTTACACTAACGGCTAATTCGTCATCATAATCGAAAGAAGAATCAGAGGGTTGATAATTCAATTTGTGCATTAATAATTGTAAAATCTCTAAATCCCCATTGGCAGCGGCAGCTACGCAAGGATTAGGATCGTGCGTATAAAGAATGATTTCATAAGGTTCCTCGCTTTTAAAGAGTTGACGGACTGTCGTGATTTGCCTTGTTGCAACTGCATAATCAAGCGAATTATATCTTAGCGCATCGCGTTCAAATAGATCAGCACCTGCTTGAAGTAAAGCGTCTATTTCTTCTAAATTGTTAGATTGGACAGCAAGATGTAAGGGAGTTTGTTTTAAATTTCCCGTGACGCCGTTTTTGCATAATAACCGTGTAACCTCAAATAATTTTAACTGGACGGCGATGTCAAAAGCCGTTTCTCCTTTTTGATTTTTTACGTTTAAAGGCACTCCTGCTTGGATAAAGTCTTGCACTTTAGGAGAATCAATTAGATCACGTTGAAGAGCAAAGTGGAGAGGCGTATTACCTGCCTGATCTGTCAATGAAGCACAGTGAGCAAGAACACGACAGCGTTCTTGGGAGTTTAAATTGAATAATATCATTTGTAAAAAGAAAGGCCATACTTGCGGTTCATGAGACAAACATAAGTGGAGAGTAGCTTCATTTGTTTCAGCATAAAAGATCCTGTTTGAGGCAAGGTTCTGGCACATAATAGCTAAACAAGAACGATCGTGTGCGAAGCATAGTTTAAGGATCTCTATTTGGTTATATTTAATGGCTTTGTGACAGATATAGA
Organism: Parachlamydiaceae bacterium; assembly: GCA_030147755.1. Classification (GTDB taxonomy): domain Bacteria; phylum Chlamydiota; class Chlamydiia; order Chlamydiales; family Parachlamydiaceae; genus JASBUW01. The sequence continues at coordinate 6,671 of JASBUW010000142.1, read as the reverse complement.
AGATCGTAACTTTTAAATAGCCGCCATGAGTTGTAAGTAGAAGTTTCACTATCTCAGTGAATCTTTCCTGATGGGTTTGCACAGTCAAAGCATCTTTCATAAACGCCCCTTTTTGCTCATAAAAAATAGATTTAAAAAGATGGGAAAGCTCTCGAAGTAAAGCATCAGTAGCTTCCATTTGTAAATCACGGGGCAGCAACTGGATATATTTGAGGAGTATCTGTGTTAATTTGACATCTGATTTACTTATCCCTTTGGTATAAATCTTGTCTTGCATAGGATCAGCCCCATGATCAAGTAAGAGTTGCACAAGTTGATAATCTTGTGCTTTGTAGGGCTGTTCACTATTGATTTGGTCAATAGCCAAAGATAAGGGGGTATGGCCTTGCTTGTCTTTATGATTAATGGCATAACCTACTTTCAGTAGCCTTATTACTTCTGGAATATTGCGCTCTTGGATCGCTAAAAATAAAGGCGTTCTGCCTTGTTCATCTGTGATTTCTTGCTTATCGGTATTAGGAAGAGAAGCTTGCGCTTGCATAAATAAGTCAGCTATTTTTTTTATCTCCTCACTCCATGCGTGTTGACTTCTCCTTTGCAAGACTGTAATAGCGTTTCCCACTAACTTTCGATGCGTACTCACCCATTGTTGATGTTGTTGCATAAAAGTGTAAAAAGTCAGGAGGGTCTTTTGTGAGAGGATGGAGCCGTTTGCTACAAGGTTCCACCGGGAAGCTTTGACTTGCAAACTTTCTGTCAGAAAGGTATACGCATCTAAAGTGGTAATTGAAGTGAGTGTTTGAACAAAAAATTCTTCCGTCATAATCTGTTGATCTATATCCTATTTCCCTTTTATTCTAGAATATATCCAGATGAGGTGAAAAATTTTCACTGAAAGAGATTTAGAATGTTAGTTAATGTTTTTAAATAGTTATTTATGTTAAATTAATGAATGTTAATTTACAACTAAATTAATTTTAAATTTTTTATTGATTATTTAAATTTGCGATAAAACTTTTAATATAAAATTAAGCTTTAGAGACAAATATATGAATGAATTAAATCGTACAGGTATCAATCCTCCAAGTTATTCTTCTGAGACGAAAGAACCACTTTATTTAGACGAAAAGGGAAAAAAAATTCTGGTTTTAGCCAATGGAGTGTTCAAACTGTTAACAGGTATTTTTATTAATGCTGGAATTGGTGGTGCATCAGGAGGAAGTCTTATGCCTCTCATAATGCTATGTGGTGGGACAGGATTAGTTTCTTCTGGATTAGGAGATATAGCCTATGCTTTAAAGACACCTGAAAAAATCACTTGTGAAAGATTTGTCAAGCAATCTGCCATTAGCTTTATCGCTGGTGCAGCTGGAGGTGGCGCTGGAATAGGCTTAAATGCTTTTGTTGGACCAAGCGTAAATTCGTTAGTATTGCTTCCTCTTGTAGGTGCGGTTTCGTCAACAGCTTCGAACACTGCAAGTACTTTTACAGAAGCAGTGATCAAGCAAGATCCAAAAGTATTAGAGCGATTAACATCAGAAAAACTCATTCAGACTGTTGCTCTTGGAGCCATCACTGGCGTAATGGCAAATGCGACTAGCAACATAGTTAAAGAAGGCGGTCAGTTGCTTTTAAACTCTTCTAGTGTTAATCCCATCACTAAAACGTTTATTGAAGCAACAACAGGCGCTGCGAGTGGTTCGGTTGTAAAAATGACTCAAAACTTGTTCAATCAGTACACTTTCTTAAAAATCGTAGAATCTGAACCAGAAGAAGCCTTAATTGAGCGCGACACCTTATATGTTTATGTAAAAGAGCATGCCATTTGTTTTTTATCAGTGAATGCGGAGGGAAGAAGCCTCAAGACTTACATTAGGCAACAAGACGAATTTCAAATAAATCACGATCAGGAAACATCTTTTGAAAAATTAATATCAGGATTAAAACCTAAGAGAGAGAAAGAGCTCAGTCATCAACAAAAAGAATTTATCTTAAAAAGCGCATTGCAGCATGGGCATGCTCCTGTGTGTCTTTTAAATGGAGTTATGGATGCTGCTGCAATTGGAGCTGTCATCGGTCTTATTCAAGCTGTAGCGGATCGATGGAAGACCGAAATATCCCAAACAAATGAATCTGTTCAGGCAACGAAGACAACGCTTCAAGATGACAAGGGGAAAAGAATTCCATTAAAACGAAGGTTTGAGCATTTAACTAAAACACTTCAGGAGGATGATCAAGAAGTTCATTTACAGCAAATATCCGAAGAAAATTCTCATTTGAGCAATCGCTATCAGGAAAATGGAGAAGAAGCAGCAGATGAAATAAGAGAATTTTCCATCCAAAAGAAACAAAAGATAGAAAAAGAGCCTTGCCGTCCTGTGGAGGTAAGTCCGCAACAAATTGAAGCAGCACAGGCATATGTGAATAAAGCGAGCCAAAAATATACAAACTTAGTCGCTCTTTCTCGTTATACGGTTGTTGACATCGAAAATGAAGCAACTAGGATTTACAATGATGCGAAAAATTCGGGATATTATGGATCATCACAAGCTATTCCTTATATCGAAAGAAAACTTTCAGACGAGTATGGAGTCCCTATGGGAACTATAACGACAATGCTTGAAACAGCTTACAAAAGAACAGATCCGGACAAGAAGGTTCCCATGCCAATCCGTTACGCACTTACTGAACAGCGAAATAAGGGGTTTGCATTATCACAAGCAAAAGAGAATTGGGATCAAGCTACACAAAGGCTTAAAAATTTGCAGGAACCATCATGTGCTGCAAGCGAAATGGCAACGCTTCCTCCCACCTTCATTCAAGCTCCTGACAATATTTTAGAATTAGTGACGAATTCTGAGAATTTAGCAAGAAATCAAGGACAGGAAAATAATATTAATGTGCAAATGCGTGAGTTAACTATTGCATTGGTAGGGATAGACCATGGAGAATTGTATGATCATGTTTACGGTATCTATCTGGAGGCAAGTTTTAAGTGGAAAGCAGATCGTAATCAAAATAAACCTACTCAGTATGGTTTCTTGACGCGTGTTACTGATTTATTGGTTAACGGTACTTCTACTGTTCCTGTAGAGGTTAAAGAAGAGCCTTGGTACAAAAAAGCTTTAAAATATGTAGGCAGGAAGGGAGTTCAGGTTCAGACAAATGGATCAAACATTCAAATAAGACCGCTTGAACATCCGCATAAAGTAAAAAGGGCTTAAAATTTGAAGCTTAGTATTTTTTACTCGTTTTGTCCATTCGGTCTATAAGGTCCATCAGGTCCATTTAGTCGATCAAATGCTGGTTCAAACGACTTTAAAAAGCTTAATTTGACGCCATTGAGTGAACGAAAATGAATTAAGAAGGTTCTTGAGCTGGTTTTGTTTTCTGGCGATTGAGGATATAAAATTTGCATCTGAGCGGTCCTCCTTCCGGATTCCACTGCAAAAGCCCGCGATAGCGTCGAAAAACATCCGTATAATAAATTCTTAATTCATTTTTCGGCATATGCTCTGCATTTATAATTTGGGATTGTACTTCATGGAGAGCCTGGTCTGCTAATGCTGGATCTATCCGACTTCCATGTCTATAGGCTAAGGCATTCTTTCCGGCTGCGATAAGGCGTTTGCAAGTTAACAATTCATATTCTTCTTCCGGATGTTCTTTGCCAATAGGGAGGTCGTATGGAGCGGCCTTGTTTAAAATCTTCAAAAGAGCTTCTTCGTTGATTGCCAACATTTCTTGGAATAATTCTTGCCGTAAGGGTTCCAGTTCTTCTAATAAGCTGCCTTCAAAATAAAGGTGGTCTAGACAAGCAAGTAAACGTGCTGCTCTTCCACGTATTGTGACTTCAGCTTCATCTCTTTCTTGATTAATGATATCAATGTTTTCTTCTAAAAAAGGGCCTTCATGTCCCTCTTTATCTAAGAGCCTTAAGACTTGAGCGCCTCCAATTCCAATGCCATCTACTCCCGTATACACACCCGCTGCAATGTGTCCTTGACCTATTTTGAATCCCCCGGAAAAATAAGTGGTTAATCCCTTCTCGTGGGCCTTGTGCACCCACGTTAAAGCTGTCTCAAAATCAATTTGTTCTAGGACGCAGATGGAAGGGTAGACATCGCCGGCACCATCCCACGTAATTTTATCCCATCCTGCAAGGGTGGCGACTTCGATACCAAGCAAGCCAATTTCTTTTTTATCCTTCACTATTTTAATTTGATCTGGAATGCGATCATCTATCCACTCTCTATTTAAATTAAAGGCAATAGAGATGGTTTGTCTAGGATGCCAACGAAAAGTCATCAGTCGACAAAGGTAGTCAACGCCCTGTGTGATAGTCAGCGGATCGAACGATAATTTGACTTCAGCTGCTCCCAAAGAAAAAAAAGCACTGATAGCTGCTGAAGCTAAATGAGAGGCTTTAAGAGGGTCATAATGGCCGGCATATTCATGCATAGGGCGGCCAATATAAGTGGTAACAGGAGCTCTATCTCCTATGCAGGCACGCAACAATGCAAAATCTAAGATATTAGGAATGCGATAAGACTCTAATTCTTTTCTGGTCATTCCTAAGCGTTCTAAATGTTCGACATGTACATAATTGCCCTTAAAATAAGGAAGATGCAAAACAGTTGATTGTCGATGTCCTCTGCCGGGATCAGTAATAGAAAGATGCGTATGAGATTTGCCAATGCCTGGTAAGGGATGAGAGGCATAAGGGATATCTAAATGCATATTATTGAGGGGAAGTAAATTCAATAATAAAAAAAATGCAAAGTGATCGGCCAGATAGAGCGGATGCTTAATCAAATTTTTTTGATTTTGAATGTTCACCACCATGGTACGAAAAGCTTGCTGAAAATTTTCCCCATGTTGCGGAGACCATCTTAAATATTTCCAATCTTCTGAAAAAGAAAAAATGCCATGTGCATTTTCCTGATATTGACCCAGAGAAAGGAGAATTTGAACATAAAAGGCGGGGTCATTTTTCTTGATGGCCTCTTCTAGCATTGCATATTGTTTTTTAATATCTACATTTTTGCACAAATCATACAGAGCTAATTCTTTAAGGATTAAATCTAACGAAATTAAAATTTCCTCATTTGTAATATAGCAATTTTCCTCAAAAGTCATGCCTTTATCCGGCGTTTTCCATTCGTGGCATTTTTTCGCTTCGACAAAGACTTTTTCGCGTATATCATCCAGGTAAATTTGCAAAAAAATAGATTTAAACCAATTGCGTGTGATGTACACTTGTTTTTTTTGTTCCATTTCAACCCATCCTTTTTATCCTGTATATATTTCTCTCCAATTAAGGTTGCAACCCCATTTTATTCCTTGTTGACCATAAAATAGATAGTGAATATGAATTGAATTTTGTGACTTCTCAATCCCAAATAGAACGGTGATTAAAATGAAGTGTTTTACAACAGATGGAGTCAGTTTTGAGGGACTCAAATTCGAAGAGCGTCCGGAACCTACAGAACTGGGGCCTGATGATGTTTTGGTGGATGTCAAATCTGTTTCGCTCAATTATAGAGATCTTTTAGTCACAACAGGGCGTTATGGTAAAAAACCTGAAAAATCATTCATCGTTGCTTCTGATATGGCAGGCATTGTCTCGAGAGTAGGGAGCCAAGTGAAAGAATTTAAACCCGGCGACCAAGTTTTAAATGCCCCTTTTCGTTTTTGGCCTGGCGGCTCTTTACGACCTGAATGGGTGAAAAGTTTTGTGGGTGGTGGGGGAATTGATGGAGTTCTCGCTGAAAAAATCATTTATCCTAAGTATTCATTAGTCAAAGTTCCCGCTCATCTCAATTTTCACGAAGCCTGTACATTTACAATTGCCGGTTTAACAGCTTGGGCAGGTTTAGTTACGCATGGAAAAATTCTTCCTGGCGAATGGGTGTTAATTCATGGTACAGGAGGAGTTTCTACATTTGCCTGTATGATTGCACAAAAATTAGGGGCTCAGGTGATTGTGACAAGTTCAAGCGAGGAGAAAGCGAGATTTGTGAAGGAAAATTATGGAGTGAAAGCCTCAGTGGATTATCGAGATCCAGAATGGCCGGAACAAGTCAAGAAAATCTCAGAGGGAGGAGTCCATGTTGTCATTGAGTTAGGAGGAGATTCTCTTGGCAATTCCATTCGCGCTTGCCGCTCTTATGCCCGCATTTCATTGATTGGTGTCCTGGGGGGATTTGACAGCAAAATTGACACAAAAGAAGTGCACCGCTTGCAAATGACTATTAAAGGAATTTACATGGAATCCACAGAAGAACTTCGTCACTTCATGCAAGCGGTCGAAGTCTGGCAGCTTCGCCCTTGTATAGCTAAAGTTTTTGATTTTGAAGAAGCAAAAGAAGCTTACCACTATTTACAATCGCAGAAACATATCGGCAAAGTGGTCATTAGTGTAGCAAAATAGCAGTTGATTTTGAATTAACTATTAAAAATTACCTAAATGATGATGCTAAGATTAAAAATTTTTATATATGTTTCACTGTGTGCCTAGACTGTTTGCCATTTGTGCGGTAGCACTATCACTGCATTAGCCCAGACCGAGCGCGTTTAGCGCTCGTTCTGGGATTTAACGCACAATATATTGCACTGCGGTTAGCAGTGCTACACAGACTCTGAATAGTTGCACTGCTAACCGCAGTGCT
>JASBUW010000118.1 GCA_030147755.1 Parachlamydiaceae bacterium | reverse complement strand
AGGGGCATTAGATTTGATCAAGAACGACATTTCTATTTATAAGAAAATCAGTTTTCGTAAATGATTGGTAAATCGCGAAGCGTTTGGAGCCCCCAAGCAACTTCGTTGCTAATATCAAAAAGTAACAGTGACCTTTTGGTAGTTGGTCAAAATATACTTAAAAAGACTGGTTTTATCTGTGCGTCAGCACTATTACTGCATTAGCCCAGACCGAGCGCGTTTAGCGCTCGTTCTGGGATTTAATGTACAACCTATTGCACTGCGGTTAGCAGTGCAACTATTCGGCGCCCTTGTAGCACTGCTAACCGCAGTGCTAATCAAATGGCATTATTTACCCAGAACGAGCGCTAAGCGCGCTCGGTCTGGGCTAATGCAGTGATAGTGCTACCGCACAAATGACAAACAGACTTATGGGTAAGGATGGGAGGACCTTCGCACTCCTGAGTAACCAAACATTGTTATAAGCTCACTCTTCAAACGCTTCGCGTATTACCCGTGCCTTTAAAACTTTTACAACTTATAATACTAACAAAAACCAACGTTTTGAACTATGGAGAAATTGAAATCTCGTGCTTTTGTTTGAGGTCTTTGTGAAGGAGATAAATGCGTCTGAGGCGTGCTTGCTCATCAAATTGCAGCATAAACTCCATCCATCCCCCATTGAAATGATAAGAAAACAAAGAATTTTGTTGAAACCGCTCTTTCTTTAGTGCGCAGCGAAACCGCTCTTCTGCTTGCTCGCGGGGCATAAAACGCGTCAATTTCGTCGGACGATAAAGGGGATTGGTCAAACGTCCTATCAATTCTTGAAAGGTGAGAAAATTAGAAAGATTAAACCCTAAATCAGCTCCTACCTCTTCAGGCATAGAGAGGGGATAACGGAAGCGGACAAAGAGACGCAGGAGAGGTTTAAATAAATATTTCATAAATTGAGGGGTTGTGAAGTTTAGAACAGAGTCAATTTTACCAATAAGGGCAACTTGTGATCAACAAAAATTTGAAAAAGGCTCTTTTTTGAGAGTGATGAGAGTTTAATGATCAATTCATTGCATATTTAATTTGGAAAGTTTATCAAAAAACTAGTTGAATCAGGTGGGTATTTTTGGTATACCTCACCCCTCTTATTTTATTGAGGACCCATAAATTATGAAAGCCATCTTTCTAGATATCGAGACGACGGGATTAGATCCCTGTTTACACCGCGTCGTTGAAATTGCATTTAAAGTTGTTGATCTCAATACAGGTTATGAGCTTCTCACTTATCAGAGTGTGGTCAAGCAATCCCATGCTGTCTGGAATTTGAAAGACCCTAGAAGTGTCGATATCAATGGTTTTACGTGGGAAAAACTGCAATTTGGAAAGGAAGAATCCCTTGTGGCACAAGAGATTATTCAAATTTTTGTCGATCTCAAAATTGCGCGGCATAAAACTGTCTATATTTGTCAAAATCCGGCTTTTGATCGCAATTTCTTTTCTCAAATCATCGATATTAATACGCAGGAAAAATATCAATGGCCTTATCATTGGCTAGATTTTGCCTCTATGTATTGGGCGTTGCAAATGAAAATTTATCAAGAGAAAAGAGAACTCTTGCCTGAAGAATTCTGTATCTCAAAAAATGCTATTGCAGAGCATCATAGATTGCCCGTTGAAATGGTGCCCCACTGTGCACTCAATGGCGTGGATCATTTGATTCATTGTTACCGCATCGTCGTCGGGATGGTGGGTCAACAAACCCCTCCGCCTCCCGTGAAAAAGACCGCTGTAGAAGGAGAAGGCTGGGACCCTTTGTGCGATTAAGCCATGTGTGGTGGCAGCAACTCCACTCTTTGGGACATAAGTGCACAATTTCTTGTAGGAGCGCTTGTTGTTCGTGCGCTCCTTCTAAATGACCGGGATAACAGGTAATACTGATCATTCCTCCCGGTTGCAATAAAGTCTGCGCTTGTTGCACACTATTTAATGTGGTGTCCACTTGGGTCGTGCGTGTTTTATCTCCCCCAGGCAAATAACCTAAATTATAAACAATCAACTTAACGCTTTGAACTTCAATTTCTTCTGGAAAAGTCGCGTGACAGCGTTGTTGTAAATGCACGCGCTCCCACTGTTGGGGGGTTAAAGAGGACATGAGATAATGACGTGTAGCTTCAATGGCTGTGGATTGAATGTCAAAAGCATAAGCTTTTCCCTTGTCACAAGTGAGAGCAAGTTGGCATAATTTGAGGGTATCATGCCCATTGCCGCATGTGGCATCGATGACTAAATCGCCCGGTTGGACCAAACGCGTCCAATAGGTATGCGCTATGTCTAAATGAGACTGGAAAAGTGGAAAATGGTGTCGCATAGAAGAAAGTATAGAGGGAAAAGAGATTTATTTTCGAGATAAAGATTTTGAGAAATAAGGAGAAAATGCGTGGAAGTTAAAGATGTTTTAGTCATTGGTGCAGGAATTACAGGATGTGCAGTCGCTTTAGCTTTAGCTAAAAGGGGCTTATCTGTCACGATGATGACCTCTTCGTTTGATCAACGTGCTTACCACGCTCCTTTTATTCAACATGACTGCTTAGAAGAGGCTGTACGTGGTTTACAACAGGCTGGACGAGAGCAAGTCAGTTGCTCGCGTGCTTATGAGCAGTTAACCGGTCTTGCCAAACGAAGTGTAGATGAACTATTAGAAACGCATTACCTGGTGGACCGTCATGGCAATGTAGATATTCACCGCTGTTTACGAGAACAATTGGAGAGGCAATCCCAGGTAGAATGGGTCGCTCATCATGCCGTGGTCGAATTACTCACCTTAGATCAACACTCGACAAAGAAAGCAGATCGTTATAAAAAACCCGCTTGTTTTGGTGTGATGGCTTATAATTATGACACACAGCAAATGGAATACACGTTAGCTAAAGAAATTATTTTAGCAACGGGAGGCGCAGCTTCTCTTTTTCCTTATTCCACTCATCCTAGGATGTCTTGTGGAGGAGGAATTGCCATTGCGCATCAAGCAGGAGCGCGTTTGTTGAATATGGAGCAAGTGCAATTTGATGTTTTGGGATTATTTGAAAGAGATCGTCCTTGTTTTCCCTTGCCGGTGGAATTATTAAAAGAGGGACAACTTTATGCGACGAAATCCGGTTTATTAGAGATTTCTGACTCTAAGCCCTTACTTCCGCAACTTTATGAGGAATTATTAAAAACAAAGAATGAGCATTTATGGTTAGATTTGACGTCTTTGGATCCGGCTATTTTAAAAGAAAAATTTCCCGTTGTCGAGGCCTATTGCGCTAATTACGGATTGAACGTGACTAAAGATCCTTTGCCTGTTGTACCGGTTGCACGTCATACCTGTGGAGGAATTGCTGTCGATCGAGCCGGACAATCGAGTCTTCAACGATTGCGTGCTTTAGGAGAAGTGGCTTGCACGGGATTGTTCTATGATGCGCGTGATGAGGCATTAGGAGTGTTAGAAAGCTTGACATGGGCGATTGCCTGTGCAGAGGATATTGAGAAGCACTTGCATAAACTGGTGTATTATTTTCCAGAATTTGAACAAAGAAAACAGAGAAGTGAGCAGCTGCCTTCTACACTTGCTGAAGATTGGCATTTGTTGCGTTTGTTGATGTGGTCCTATGTAGGCATTAAGCGGGATCAAGAGCGTTTAAAGCGGGGAAGGGCATTGTTAGATTATCTACAGGGTATTTATGCTCCTCAAAATATTCAAAGTTGCTCAATTGAACAAATACAAATTTGGCAAGCGATACAAACAGCGCAATTGATTGCGCAAGCGGCAAAACCGCAAGTTCAACCCATTGAAAGTGTGCCTGAAGAGATAGAGCAGGAATTAGAAGTTATCTTGGAAGAAGAATTTGCAGGATAAATAGACTTAAAATTTTTTTCTCTTCCTCTCTGTGTACTCTGTGGTAAATTAATCAAAAAAATTACCACAGAGTACACAGGGAGGAAGAGAAAAAAAGCTATGTAGTTGCAAGTGCTTTTTCGTCTTGAAAGCTCACGAAAAGATGCACTTCGTAAGGATAACCCATCACTTCGCCGAATAAATCGCTCAAATCTTGCTTTACGCGCTCCAGAAAAGGTTTTTGCTCTAAAAGTGGTAGATAAGGAAGATCTGCGACGACTTGAATCGCATGTTTTTTAATTGTTACCTGAAAAAGAATTTGAGCATGTGGAAATTGTTTTTGCCAATAAGCTTCTAGATACTGGTGAATGACATTTTCATCCAAAATCACAGCTAAATCGCCTGTTCGGATATGAGCATAACGATGACGCGTATTGAGTAAAGTATAAATGACAATAGATAATCCAATTAAGATAAAGCCAAGTCCAAAGAGCGACAGCATCACGGTATTCTCTAAAATCAATTCGGTGGTCATTTTTTGCAAAAAAGAAGACCAAGGCAGCACAAGACTAAAAGCTCCTACGACAAAGAAAAAACTCCCCAGAATAAAGCTAATGGCAAGATTGAAAAAACGCCCAAGTTTAAAATTCATCGGAGTACTCTTCTCCTAAATTCGATCCCATGAGATTAGGGGGGCCCTGAATGGCTTGATAAGCTTGTTCTTTAGAAATCACATTTTTGAATACCACATGCACAGAAGAGACGTGTAAGCCTGTTAATTTGGTAATTTCTTCGGTAATTTTCGTTTGGATTTCTTCCGCTTTAGCGGGAATCACAATACCAAAATGGATATTGACTTCCACTTTAATATTGACGGACTGATTTTTATCATTTTGTTCAGCATAGATCCCTTTGACACCTTCTGAACTACGGCCCAGTAGATGATCAATGAAATTACCTTCCACTAAGCTAATGCCTTCAATTTGCGCTAAGCATTGCAAGACAATGGATTGAAACACTTTATTTTCGATATCACGAATAAAAACTGTTTCGGGAATTTCAAATTCTTTTGTATCAAATTTTTTAGGTTTGAGATCTGCCATATACCAATTCTCCTATACACAGTTGACAGCTGTTTTCTAATATATTACCATGAATTTTTTAATCTGGCCACTGCTTTATTGATTAGATATTCACGATCGCGTTATCGTTACGTGATTAGTGATTTTTTAATTTTCGTTAGGCGATGATACGACATTTAACAATTTAACTTTAAGAAGGGACGCTTCATGCCTCAGACAACAGATCCACATACCCATATGCTGATGAGTTTTATTTTGCTTTTACTGATCGCAAGTTTTACGGCTTATTATGCGAGTCGAAAAGGGCGTAATCCTTTTATCTGGTTTGTGATTGGAACTTTATTAGGAATTTTTGCTCCTATTATCTTGATTTTTCTTCCCCCTGTCGTCAAAAATGAAACGACTCGGGTGGATGGGGAACCCACCATGTCCATTTCTCGTCCTGATCCTTCTCTTCACCATGAAGCTTTGCCGCCCCCTCTTCCTACTGCAGAAGAGTTGAAGCGTCAGCAGGAAGAAGACAAATTGTGGTATTATTTAGATCAAAATCATCAACAAGTGGGACCGGTCAGTATTGTCGCTTTGCGTGAGTTGTGGAATACGGGACGGCTTGAATTGACAAGTTATGTGTGGGCAGAAGGGATGAATCAATGGGAAAAAGTGGATAGTTTACCTGATTTGAAAGCTGCTTTGCATAAAAGCTAGATAATGCTTCCGAGCTTGTGGGCAGAGACCTCAATGTTTCTGTCCATTGTTAGGTACTGTATAGGTTCAGTGTGTACATAGACTGTTTGCCATTTGT
>JASBUW010000117.1 GCA_030147755.1 Parachlamydiaceae bacterium | reverse complement strand
GTAAATAATGCCATTTGATTAGCACTGCGGTTAGCAGTGTTACAAGGGCGCCGAATAGTTGCACTGCTAACCGCAGTGCAATAGGTTGTATATTAAATCCCAGAACGAGCGCTAAACGCGCTCGGTCTGGGCTAATGCAGTAATAGTGCTGCCGCACAGATAAAACCAGTGTTTTTAAGTATACTTTGACCAACTACTAAAAAACACTTTAAAAGAGCGAGCTAATAACAATGTTTAGTTACTCAGAAGTGCGAAGGTCCTCCTTCGCTTTCATATGAGACGTCTTTCATGAAAGCGAAGGAGGGCCTTCGCACTCCAGACGCTTCGCGTATTATCCTTATTTCTTTATTTCGTGTACTATCAATTTATGGATGAGAAACAAAATGCTCTTCAGGTCCTTGCTTTTGCTGCGCCTCTAATAACTCTTCAATGGTTTCTCGTGCAATTAGCGGTGCTTCTGCTTGAATGCCTTCGCACTCTTGTGCTGCCTGATTCCAACTTTCTTCCGACAATAGATTTTCTTTCCAAAAAGGATAAGCGCGACACTGAAGTGGTCGAGCAGCATACACCTGGCACTTTTTCTCTCGATAAAAAACACAACTATGATTCTCTTTTTTCTTTTCCACTAAAGAATAACGTTGTCCCACTTTTTTCACATAAAGCCGTTTGAAGTCTTTCAGACCAAGCTTTAAAAAATCCGCCATCTCTTTCATTTCATCTTCTGTCACCCAAATGAAACCGGGCGACCCTGTACAGCATTTCCCACACTGTGTGCAACCAAAACGCAATCCTTGACGATACCAAGGTGAAAAACTTGCTTCTGTTTGATTCATCATAACTTTATTGTTTTTTAACAAATTAAAAATTTAATTTTATTTTATTGATTTTATTGTTTAATTCTTAGTATAATAATATATTAATTGTCAATTTATTGAAAAATTGTTGTTTTGCTGTATTTTAAATTTTTGTTTATTTATTGGCAACTGTTGAATATGAGAAAAGTATCTAAAAATAATCTTAAGGTCATGCCTATGTCGAATCAAAAGAAATCTCCGATTATTGGAATCTCTGCCAATTTATTACCAATTGAAAATGGACCTTTTCAAGGAAGAGAACGCGCGGCTGTAGTTTATGATTACGTGCAAGCCGTGAAACTTGCAGGGGGAATCCCCATTCTTTTACCGATTATTGAAGGCGAGCAAGCGATTCAGCAGCAGGTAGATTTAATAGATGGATTGTTGTTATCCGGAGGTTATGACGTTTCACCTTTATATTATGGAGAAGAGCCGCAGCAGGCATTAGGAGAGATTCGTCCTGAACGCGATGCTTATGAATTGGCGTTAATCCATACGGCTTGTGCTAATCAAAAACCAATTTTAGGCATTTGCCGTGGACTACAATTATTGAATGTTGCTTTTGGCGGCACGCTTTATCAAGATATTCCCCATACTTTGCCAGCGAGTTTACAACATAATCAAAAAGCGAAACCGGAAGAAGCTTCACATACTGTCCATCTTGTGGAAGGCTCGCTATTACAACAATTGATGAAAACTACCTCTCTTGTCACGAATAGTTATCATCATCAAGCCATTAAAGAAATCGCACCAGGCTTTCAAGTGAACGCACGCGCACATGACGAGATCATTGAGGGAATTGAAAAAACAGGGGATCTTTTTATTTTGGCTGTTCAGTGGCATCCTGAATTAATGATCATGAAACAACCTATCATGCAAAAGCTCTTTCAAGGTTTAGTCGCTGCGACTAAACACAAGGGGAGGTCGCTGTGAAGGCCCAATTAGGTTTTGGGAGCATGATTCTCTTGGGGATTAATGGCATTGTGGGATCAGGCATTTTCTTGTTGCCCGGACAAGTGATGCACGTCGCAGGAATGTGGAGCATTGTTGTATATCTCTTTGTCACTTTGCTTGTTCTTGCGATTGCGTGGTGTTTTGCCCAATGTGCTGCTTTGTTCAGTCGCAATGGAGGGGCTTACGTCTATGCCAAAGAAGCTTTTGGTGATTTTATTGGATTTGAAATCGGATTGATGCGTTGGGCTGTAGGGATTATGGCGTGGGCTTCTTTGGCCGTAGGCCTTGCCACAGCTTTAAGTTCTATCTGGCCACAAGCTTTGCTAGAACCGGTTCGTAGCCTTTTTATTATTAGTTTATTGATTGTCTTAGGAGCAATCAATACCTATGGTGTGACACTTTTCAAACATTTGAATAATCTCGTCACAGTGGCTAAATTGATTCCCTTAGTTTTATTCGTGATGTTAGGTGCTTTGTACATAGAACCAGCCCATTATACGCCTTTGCAATGGGAAGGTTTGGAAATGGGATCATTTGGCGCCGCTTCTCTCATTATTTTTTATGCGTTTGGAGGCTTTGAAACCCTAGTGGTGGCAGCAGGAGAGATGCAAAATCCTAAAAAGAATTTGCCTTGGGCCGTGATGATTGTGATTAGTTTTTGTTCTATGCTCTATTTCTTGATTCAATTAATCGCCATTGGACTATTGGGCGACCATTTAGCGTCGAGTTTGACACCAATTGCAGATGCTGCGCAAATTTTATTGGGAGATTCCGGTAAGTGGATTGTCACATTGACGATGCTCATTTCGATTGGAGGTATTAATATTTATGCCTCCTTCATTACACCACGCAGTGGACTCGCCCTTGCAGAAGATGGCATGATTCCGCGTTGGATAGCTGAAAGAGGACGTTTTGGTACGCCAGTGTGGGCGATTTGGCTGACAGTGGGTATGACAGGGATTTTGGCCATTTTTTGCGATTTTACACAGTTAGCAATTATGACGGTAGTCGCGCGCTTTATTCAATATATTTCGACGTGTTTGGCGGTTTCTGTTTTATATCGACGCTTACCCGTTAAACCAACCAGAATCAAGCAGGGATTAATGATTATTATTCCAGTAATCTCCCTAATGGGTATGGGATGGATTCTTTGGCAAACGACGTTTATTCAAATTTTGTCAGGATCGGGCGTTTTAATTGCAGGATTGCCGCTCTATTGGTTAAAGCGGACTAGAGAAAAATTATTGGTTGAAATGCCAGCGCTTGTAGAGAACTCTGAGTAGTGAATGATGAACTCTGACGTTTGCCTCAGCAGAAAAGGACCAAATGGACCTGGTGGACCTCATAGACCTAATGGACATAAAGTAGTTCACTTGTTTTGTCCATTAGGTCTATGAGGTCCACCAGGTCCATTTGGTCCTTTTCTGCTGGGGACAAGCGATTGTAAAAAACTTAAGTTGGTATCACCAAGTGAATGCTTACGCTAATTGTTACGTAGCTGGTTCAATTTTTGCATCTTTATTATCTTCTATAACCGGATAAAATCCACCTATTCTATCACCCCAATTGATACTGTTAAAAGCGCCCAAAATAGCTGCCATAATTCCTACAATAACACGAGAAATAGCAGATAAGGGTGTTAGAACAGCATATGAAATAGCGACCGCTCCCAGTGTATATCCTGCTAGAGTATAAAGGCTAAAATTCATATCAATAACATCGTTTTTAATCTGAATATTATTAGCTTGTGGATTAATAAAATGAGCGATTCGATAGACTAATTGAAAAAGGACCACATCAGCTGCATAAATAGCGATTGTTCTAAACACTACATCGCACGTTTGTCCTGCCAGCTTTAGCGTTTCCGGGGAGCGTAGCCATTGCACGACTCTTCCCAGCCATTGTTGGGAAGAAGTTAGCAAAGATTGCGAAGCAAAATAATTAGCGAAATGATCTATTTTTTGAATAACTTGCATAAAAACCTCTTTTGTTTTTGGTAAGGGAACAATAATAACTAATTAATAATAAATAAGCAATATTAATTATTGTTTTTAATGTTTTTTTTTGGTTAATAAGTAAAAAGCCAAATATTAGCTAAAACGTAGTAGAGAAAAGTTATTGGCTGACATGCCATCGCAAGCGGCAGATAGACAGGTTTAAAAGAAAGAAAATTAAGCGGAAAAAAGTTCTAAAACAAGATGGCGCTTATGTAATTTTGGTGACAAAGTGAGTAAATTGACACTTGTCTTCAGGAAATAGATTTTTTTTAATTGATCCGTAAATTCATGTATAAACTCACGAAGTTTATTTAATTCAACTTGAAGAATCTCATATTGCTTTAAAGCTAAACGTGGATGGGTAATAAGGTTTACAGAAGGAAGCTCTGAAATCAGCTTTGAAAAGAGAGGCAGCTTATCTTTTGAAAAGTTGTATGGAATAGCTGAAAGTTTAACATCCATTAATTGATGGAATGGAAAATCTAATAATTTTTTTAAAGCTGCATCCAATTCATTGATATAGCATACAAAAAGTTGATAATTTTCTTTAAAAACTTCAGAGTGTTTAACTAGATTTTCTTCTGCATAGCTAATAGTGAACTCAATTCCATCTAAGCAATCATCTACGCTATATAAATCTTGCATAAGAGAAAAAATCGTTTTTTCAAAATCGTCAATCACTTCAAAATCGCCACGAAAATTACCATGTGCAAAAGAATTTAGAATATCTAACAACCACTTAGAAAAAGATTCCAAATATTGGTTAAGATCGGATTGTAGTGAAGGTGAAGATGAAATAAGGGAGGGTAGCATATCTTTGGCATGTAACAAGGTATTGCGTATGACCACTACATTTGTAGCCGTTGAATTTTTCTCAAATTGCTGAAGATTGGTTCGTAGAGAAATTAACACTTCTAAGATTCGACGCCAAGGCGGGGCAACCTTGGGAAGTTGGCCAACGAGTTTTTTCAGTTGTTCTTTCATGACTAACTCATATTTTCGTTGATTTCTAACCATGGACGTAGCAAATAAACCGGATTGAACGAGATTATCGAGTAGATCTGCGAGACTTCGTTTACTATACCCTACCTCTACTGTATCAGCTGCTGTCAAAATAGTTTCGTTTTGTATTAAAAAGAATGTAAGTAAATCTGCGCGCGCTCCAACACCAAATAGGGCTCTTAAACGTAATCCAAGTAGCGCAGGTACTTCGCAATGAGGTGGAGATGATTTTCCACTCGGTTTAAAATCTAAAGAATTTGCATTTGAAAAAATCGGCCAATTCGACTGGGTGATTGAATTCAATGTCATGGCAAATATGGAAACTGGTAAATAAACAGGTTCACCAAGCATTTTTACAAGAGTGCGAAGACGACTAATTGAAACAAAATGATGATAACGAGAGCACCAATCTAAGGCTTCATCTCGAAGGCGAGGATCGACTTCTGCAATAACAGCTGTTAATATAATAAGTTCTTCAACGCTAATTAAACAGTCTTTATGGTTGCGTTGAGTGCCGGCAACTCCTAACTCAGTCCAAAGGCTCCAAGCAAGATTGACAAGTCTATGATCAAATTGCTCGATTAATGTTTCCATTTTAATCTCCTAGAGCAGATAAAGCAGCTGCCAAATCCATAGAAAATTCCTCAGATACATCATGTGTTATACACCAACGTTTTGCTTCATCCAATTCACTTTTAGTTGGTTTCAAAAATTTTAAATCGGCAAAATGTTTACTGTTTGGACCTTGGTCAACAGCTGCATAAAGTTTAAAGCATATTTGGTCAAAACGACCTGCAAGATGAATCGTCAATCCTGCATAATGAGTGGTGTGCATCCGAGTTTTGAATCCTTCTGGTAAACCCATTTTAAATAAATCTGTAGGGCCAGTATTTACCCAATCTTTCCTAAGATTTAATGCGAGTCCTACTTCATGTATAGCTTGAAATAAGGGAATGGGCAAAGGATCTGCTGAAATAAATTCTCCTTCATCAATAAGAGCAACTAAATCTAAATCTTTAGTAGTACGGAGAATTTGCCCTAAAAGCAATAAGCCCCCGCCACCTATAGCAACAACTTCATAATGTAAGCCTCGGTCTAAGATTAATTGTCCCAATATGCTTAAAGCTTCTTCTAGAGTTTCAAAATTAAGTTCCATATTTAATCTCTTATGTTAGGAGGATTAACTTCCTGTTTTGTGTGCTTAAAACTACCAGTTTGCGCATTAAATTTCAAATATTCTAAAATAATTTCAAGATTTCTCATTGATTGAGTGATTGAGATTAAATCGGTCAAATCCTCACGCAAAATGTTTGGCATGTAGTAAAATTTAAGATGTAATAATTGATTGATAGCGATGC
>JASBUW010000113.1 GCA_030147755.1 Parachlamydiaceae bacterium | reverse complement strand
CGCCGAATAGTTGCACTGCTAACCGCAGTGCTAATCAAATGGCATTATTTACCCAGAACGAGCGCTAAACGCGCTCGGTCTGGCCTAATGCAGTGATAGTGCTGCCGCACAGATAAAACCAGTCTTTTTAAGCACGCTCTGAGCAATTACTAAAAAAACACTTTAAAAGAGCGAGCTAATAACAATGTTTAGTTACTCAGGAGTACGAAAGTCCTCTTTCACTTTCATATGAGGCGTCTTTAATGAAAGCGAAGGAGGACCTTCGCACTCCAAACGCTTCGCGTAAATTCAAAATCGATTTTCTATATCCTTTAATCCAAAGGATTCATCAAGCAAACGCAATCTCCCTCTTGCAATCCTTCTTTCACTTCTGCCCATTGTTCATTGCTAATACCAAGTTTTATTTCTCTCTTTTCAAATTGATTCTGTGAACAAGCAAAATAACAAAATGTTTGTTTATGTTCATCAAATAAGGCATGCAAAGGTACTGTTAAAGCATTTTCTGCTTGCTGCGCATGGATAACTACACGCGTGGTCATTCCGGGACGCAAACAAGGATCACTTTCATCTAAAGCAATTCTTACTTCGAAATATTTTTCTTCTGCAGGTCGGCCAAGATCTGCCATTGCCAACACACCAATAGAAGAAATAGTTCCACTAAACTTTAAATGGGGATAAGCATCCACTTCAATTGTGGCTTTCTTGCCTATTTGTATTTTAAAAAGATCTACTTCACGCACACGGGTTTTGACAATCATAGAACTTAAATCAGGCAAATCGATTAAAGGTTGATTCTTCACAAGAATATCCCCTACACGCGGCTTTCGACGCTGCCCATTGCGATAATCTTCACGATGCACCACCATACCCGGAGCAGGTGCAATAATTTCTGTTTGTTTGAGTTCTTTTTTGGCTTCTTGCAGTTGAATGGTATAATCAACAAAAGCCTGTTGCGCTTGTTCAAATTGCGCTGTCGCTTTAGCGATTTTATAGAGACCTGATTTCATGGTTTCTTCTTGATTCATGACGGCTCGCTTTAAAGTCGTCTCAGCTTTCTTGATTTGCATAGGAAAAACATGCTCTGTATAGCTTTCATACTGCGTTTTTGCTTGCTCATACGCTTCTTGTTCTTCCGCCAATTTTTTGCGTGCTTGTTTCATTTCACTCGGATTCAAAAAACCTTGTTCCTCTAATGCCAACAAATCGCTAGAATAAGCTTGTAACTCATCATATTTTAACCAAGCTTTCTGCATGGCCCCTTTTAAGCGCGACATTTCCTGAGGGCCATCCCCATGTAAAATTTTATTAAGTTCAAGCTGTGCACTTTCCACTTCATAAGTCGCGGTGCGATTTTCATGCTCGACTTGACTAGTTTCCCATTCCAAAGCTTGCTGAAGAGCGACGATATAAGCTTCTTGCTCTTTCATTTGTGCGCGTAATTTCTCGAGTTTTTCTTCGAAAGGAGTAGGATCCATTTTCACTAAAACTTCTCCTGGCTTGACATTAACACCGTCTGCAATCAAATCAATAATTTTGCCTTGATCTCCTTTAATAGAAGAAGCAATCCCAATAGATTTTGCAGCCTCTAATTCTCCTACAGTCTTCACTTCTACCTTTAAATTTTGCTTGATCACTTTTGCTATAGGAAGAGTAGCAGGGGCTGCAGCTTTTGTTTGCCATGCATAAATTCCCCATAAGAAACTGCAAAGCACGCAAAGGATAAATAATTTAACATACAATTTGATCATTAGGGAATACGGGGTTTTTCGATTAAAAGACCGACTGTCGCTAAAAGTTGAAATTCACCTACAATATGCTCTATCAACGCGGACCAATAGGCTTGCTCTGCTCCGCGCAATGATTTTTCCGCTTGCAAGACATTAAAGTTATCCGCCATGCTATGATTAAATTTAACTTGAGATAAGTACAATTCACCTTTTGTGGTTTTAATTTGTTCTTCTTGCAAATGAATGCGTTGATACGCTCTTTCCAACTGGCGCACTGTTTTCTTGGCTTCCAAAATTAAAGTGGCTTTCGTTTGATCCTCACCTCTTTCCGCAGCCGCTATAGCCATTAAACTTTGCTCATACAAGACACGCTCAGCTGCAGGGTCAAAATTGGTCGAGGTGGTAAATCCTACACCCCATTTGCTTTCTCGATGACGCCAAGAACACGCGCGTGTAAAAATTTCATCGCGTCCACAATTGGAGTAATTAAATACTAGATTCAATTCCGGATAAAGATTTTGTTTAGCTAAAGAAGATAAACGGCGGTTTTCACGTGACTGATCTTGCGCTTGATCAATTTCAATGCGATTTTGTAGAGCTAGTTCGATGACTTCTTCTAATGAAAGCGCAAGCGGGGTATAAATCAAAGGTAATTCTACCACAATGCGCTGATCTAAAGGAAGCGCAAGTAATTCTCGCACTATATCTTCTGTTTCTAATAATTTTTCTTGCGCATTCTTTAATGCATCTTCTGCATGTTGAAGTTCAATTTCTGCACGATAAACATCTAAAGCATCAGCTAAAGCGATTTTCTCTTTTAATTTAGCGGCTTGATAAAATTGACGAACACGCTCATAAGATTCTTGGTGTAAGCACATAGATTTGTCAGCTCTCACTACTTCATAAAGGGCTTGTATTGTGCGGATCATCAGCTGCACTTGCGCTGTATACAGATTGCGGTAAGCAGTGCGCAAAACAAATTGAGATCCCAACACATTAGCTAATTGATAAGCTCGCCCTAATCCGCGCAATAGAGGCTGCGTAACCAGCGCACGCAACTCTGTATGATAATGATCAGGATTTTTAATAATTCCGGGCTCCAAAGAAATCTGCGTTCCATTCGTAAATTTTTTACTAAAATCGACTCCCCCTCCCACTGCCATCCCGGTTCCTGCATGCCCCCCGCCTACATACCCTACACGACTATTAGGCACAATTTGAACATCGAATTCACTTTCTGCCAAGCTCACTCCATATTGCGCTTTCGTCAAACTTTCAATGGTACCCAATAACTGGCGATTGAAATTTAAAGCACGTGACAGCGCATGGGGTAAATCCAACACTAAACAATTAGCTTCTTGCTTGGAAGCTTCTGCCTGCTCTTCCGCATAACTGCTGATAAATCTCATTAAACTGATAAAAATGAAAAAGATACGTAGCAACATCACATCTCAATGTTTAGAAAATTCTATTTTTGAAAACAGGTTCTATTGTGTGAATAATCCAGACTATTTGTCAATATCCGCCGCGTGAGTTCGTTTCTCTGTGCTCTCTGTATTCTCTGTGGTTAAATAATAAATAACCACAGAGAACACAGAGAGCACAGAGGAGAATATTTATCGCGAAAGCTTGCTAATTTATAAAAAATATTTTAAGAAGGAGAAAATTTCCCCATAAAAATGAGAGGTTAACCATGGAACTAACAGCTGAACAAAAAAGGCTAGCAGAACACCATCAACGTCTAGCCAATTGGCGCAAGTGGGGACCTTATATCAGCGATCGTGCTTGGGGCACCGTCCGTGAGGATTACAGCGAAAATGGCGACGCCTGGAGATATTTTACGCACGACCAAGCGAGAAGTCGCGCCTATCGCTGGAATGAAGATGGCATCGGAGGAATTAGCGATCGTTACCAATATCTTTGTTTTGCTCCCACTTTTTGGAATGGGCAAGATTCCATTTTAAAAGAGCGTTTCTTTGGACTCACCTCTGTCGAGGGCAATCATGGGGAAGATGTCAAAGAATATTATTTTTATATAGATAGCACGCCTACACATAGCTATATGAAAATGCTCTATAAGTATCCTCAAAAAGCGTATCCCTATCAGCAATTACTAGACGAAAGTCTTCGCCGAGGTTCTTCTCAACCCGAGTATGAATTATTACATACAGGCATTTTCAACGAAAATCGTTATTTTGATATTGAAATTGCCTATGCCAAAGTAGATCCTGATGA
This sequence comes from Parachlamydiaceae bacterium, assembly GCA_030147755.1. Lineage (GTDB taxonomy): Bacteria > Chlamydiota > Chlamydiia > Chlamydiales > Parachlamydiaceae > JASBUW01. Next base: position 26,837 of record JASBUW010000113.1, on the reverse strand, counting down.
CATTCTCATTACAATCTCTGCCAAAAATCAAGGACCTGATCCTGCGCCTCTACATCTTTTACCTACCCTTTGGTTTCGCAATACATGGAGTTGGGGATATCCCCAGGGTCCTATGAACGACACTCCTACTAAACCTGTTTTGAAAATTGATTCATCTAGTCAAACACCTTGTGTAGAAGCTGATCATCCCGCTACAGGTCATTATTACCTCTATTCACAAGAAGAACCTCAGTGGTTATTTACTGATAATGAAACCAACATAGAAAAATTGTATGGGAAAGCTAATCCCACACCTTATGTCAAAGATGCCTTTCATCGTTTTTTAATCGAAGGACAACAGCAAGCGGTAAATCCTCAGCAAACCGGCACGAAAGCGGCTGCGCACTTTCATCGCATGGTGGCTCCGGGTGAAACTTGGACACTTCACATGCGTTTATCCGCAAAGCCTCAGCAAGATCCTTTTGCGCATTTTGAACCGCTCTTTCATCAACGACGAGAAGAAGCCGATCAGTTCTATGACGCCATTCATAACCCTAGCTTAGATAAAGACCAGAAATGCGTTCAGCGTCAAGCGTTTGCTAATTTAATGTGGGGTAAGCAATTTTATTATTATGACATCGAGCAATGGGTGGATGGAGATAAAAATTTTATTCGTACTCATCGACAGAATAACCGCAACAAAGATTGGATCCATTTAGTGAATTTTGACATTTTATCTGTGCCGGAAAAATGGGAATATCCGTGGTACGCAAGCTGGGATTTAGCTTTTCATTGCATTCCTTTGACTCTGGTTGATAGTGATTTTGCCAAACGCCAATTGGTTCTCATGACACGTGAATGGTACATGCATCCTAATGGACAAACACCAGCCTATGAATGGAGTTTTTCTGATACGAACCCACCTGTTATCGCTTGGGCTGTTTCACGTGTGTATGAAATTGATGCTAGAACAACAGGAAAGCCTGATCGCAATTTCTTAGAAGGATTATTTCACAAATTACTGTTGAATTTTACGTGGTGGGTCAACCGTAAAGATCCCATGGGAAATAACGTATTCGAAGGAGGATTTCTAGGTGTTGACAATATCAGCTTGTTTAATCGCAGCCTACCCTTACCGGGAGGAGGACGCATTGATCAATCAGATGGAACAGCTTGGGTGGGTTTCTATTGTGTCTTGATGATCAGAATGGCCATTGAACTCGCTAAAGAAGAGCCGGTTTATCAAGACAGTGCCACTAAATTCTTTGAACACTTTCTACGCATTGCCAACGCCATGGTAAATCCGGAGCGCAAAGGTTATTCCTTGTGGGATGAAGAAGATGGCTTCTTCTATGATATTTTACACCTGGAAGGCCGCGGAATGATTCGTTTAAAGATTCGTTCGATGGTAGGATTGATCCCCTTATTAGGGGTTATCGTGATTAATAATAAAGTGTTACAAGATATGCCCATCTTCAAAGAACGTGTGATGTGGTTTTTGAGTCAACGACCTGAATATACTACTACTACAACTTGTTCTCTAGATCCTGAGAGTAATTGCGAATGTGCAAGACACATCTTAAGTATGTTACCCTATGATCATTTTTTACGTGTCTTAAGCTATCTATTCGATGAAAATGAATTTTTATCTCCTTATGGAATTCGTTCTGTCTCCAAATACCATGAGCAGCATCCTTATGTGTTGAGTTTAGAAAACCAACAACACGTGATTCGCTATGAACCAGGCGAAACCATCGATCGTACGATTGCGGGTGGCAATTCTAACTGGCGTGGACCCATTTGGTTTCCTATTAACTTCCTGCTGATTGAAGCTTTAGAAAAATATCATTCTTATTATGGTGACAGCTTAAAAGTCGCTTTTCCGACAGGATCAAATAACCTTCTGACGCTACAAGAAATCGCCAATGAGCTAACTGATCGCCTCATGTCTTTATTTCTTAAACGCCCAGATGGCACTCGTCCCCTCTATCCGCCGGACAGTCCTTTTAATCAAGATCCCAATTGGCAAGATCTTTTGTTATACAATGAATATTTCAATGCAGATACAGGCATGGGATTGGGTGCTAGCCATCAAGGATGGACAACACTTGTGGCCACTATGCTTCAGCAATCGCGCGCAGCACCACAAGACAGTGCTCATCGTACCTGGACAACATTTATAGATCGATTATTTCCCTCAACTGAAGGAGAAAGAAAATGAATGCACCACGTCGTTTGTTAGAAGGTCAAAAAGCCCTCATTACAGGAGCCAATTCCGGTATTGGAAAAGGAATAGCCTATGCTTTAGCAGAAGCCGGAGCTAGTGTAGCCATTAATTATTATGGACATGAAGAGCGTGCAGAAGAGGTTGTACAAGATTTAAAAAAACTAGGTGCCGATGCTTTTCGTTTTCAAGCAGATATCTCCAAGGAAGAAGAAGTAAAAGCGTTATTTGAAACGACACTTAAAAATTTTGGTAGTTTAGATATTTTTGTGAATAATGCCGGCATACAGTCGGATGCTCCTTTAGATGAGATGACACTTGAACAATGGAATAGAGTGATTGGAACAAACCTGACCGGTGCTTTTCTGTGTTCACGTGAAGCTGTGCGCAGCTTTAAAAAGTGTTGTCCTCTTCCTAGAAATACGAGAGCGTTGGGGAATATTGTCTTTATTAGCTCTGTGCATGATCGCATCGCGTGGGCGAATCATGCCAACTATGCGGCTTCTAAAGGAGGTATCAAGCTCTTAATGGAATCCCTTACACAAGAAATGGCTCCGCAAGGCATTCGTGTAAATAGTGTTTCACCCGGAGCCATTCGCACCCCTATCAATCGTCCTGCATGGGAGACTCCGGAAGCCTTATCTAAACTTTTAACACTCATTCCCTATAAACGCATTGGAGAAGTAGAAGATATCGGCCGTGTCGTCGCATGGCTTGTGTCTGATGAAGCTGATTACATTAATGGCTCTACGATTTATGTGGATGGCGGCATGACGCTTTATCCCGCTTTTGCGGAAGGGGGCTGAAGCATGTGTGGAGTGCAAAAATAATTTTTGCACTCCAACTATTTTGTCATTTACTGAGCGATTTGAGTCACAACCAGTGAAGGAATAGACACAATCGCATCTTGTCCACTAGCGACTAACTGTATTGTATCCCCTGCGTTTAAGCGAATAATCGTCTGGCCTGCAAAGATTGTTGCCGAGCTTAGTCTTCCAATCTCTTCAGTAGAATCTAGAGGATTATTATTAATAAATAGCTGTACAACACCACTTAACCCTGAATCAGGAGCAGCTGTGTTTAATTTCCACCCAATGAGGTAAATCCCACTCGTTTGCACTTGAAGCGTATCAAAAGTTCCCGGATCCACTGTAGAAGAAGAAAACGTGATGATATTAACAGGTGGAAGTTCTGATTGATTAAATACAATAACCGAAGGATTGAGAATACTACCAATAGGTTGACCAGTTTCGCTAGAGTTAAAAACTGAAGCATAACTACTTGCCAAACTACCTGTTGGTCCTCTTGGCCCTGTTGGCCCTACAATCACATTAGTACTACTACAACTGCTATGATGACGGCGACGATGGCAACGATGACCCTCATGTCGCCTACGCAGAACAGTCTCTACTTGATTAGGTAAAGTAGGTTCTAATGCCGATACATCTACGCTCAATAACAATAATCCCATCAAAGCTAACAATAAATGGCGCATATCTCATTTCCTGGTTTGATTTTAGTTTTAATCTGCTAAAATAAAAAAAATAGCAAATCAATAATTCTAAATTTTTTATATAGGTAGATAGATAATACTAACTAAATTTTCAATAAAAACAACCTGTGAGCTCTTTAACAGCTCACAGGATTTGTTAATTTATTGAGCAATTTGCGTAATAACAAGTGAGCGGCGAAATACATGAATAGTTTCGGGCGCAAAAGAAGGCACAGTAATCGCAGCTAATTGTAATTGATCTCCTGCTTTTAAACGCATAATAGTCTGACCAGAGAAATATGTGTTACCATCAACTTCTTCTGAATCTAAAGTTTTATCTATAAGATTTCCATTTACTATAAGCGCAGTTCCTGTAAATTGAGGAGGACTATCAACAGTTAAAAACATATTCCAAGTAATTAAATAGACTCCATCATTTTGTAGGGTAAGTATAGTAAAAGGAGTCATAGGTGTAGGATAGAAGATTCCAACAGGTCGAATTGTTTCGTCCTTAAATGTAACAGGAAAAGGTGAGGATAAAGGAAGTGTACCTGTCTCAATAAAAGTTTGCTCATCATCACTAAAAACTGAAGCATAAGCATTTACCAAACTACCTGCTGGTCCTGTTGCTCCTGTTGCTCCAGGAACACCTGGAAGTCCCATAGGTCCGGTTGGTCCTACAATCACATTTGCACTGCTACTACTATGATGACGGTGGCGATGACGACTTCGCAAAACAGTCTCTATTTGACCAGGTAAAGTAGATTCTTGAGCTGATACATCTACGCTCAATAACAATAACCCCATCAAAGCTAACAATAAATGACGCATATCTCATCCTTAGGTTAAGTTTAATTTTATTTGCTAAAATAACGAAAAAAAAATAAATAGCAAACCCAGAATTCTAAATTTTTTTATAACATATAAATAACTCTAGCTAAATGTTCGATAAAAAGGATAGTCTGCGCAAGCTAATAGCTCTTGATCTCCTCGGCTATCTCCATAAACATAAAGTTGATATTGCTCTTTCGGGCCTATGTAAGCCAACAAACGATGAGGTTTTTCAGGTCCCCAGCAATTCAAACCCACTAAACGTCCTGTGATCTTTCCATCTGATGTCGTTTCAAGACGGGAACCCATCACTGCTTCAAATCCATGCCGCTTAGCCCACGGTTGCAAATAGAGCTCAATAGAAGCACTCACCAATATACAACGATGCCCTTGCGCTTGATGCCATGCTAGTCGCTGTAAAGCTTCCGGTTTCAGATAGCAATCGAGTTGCTGATCAGCAAAAGTTTGTGCATAGGCTTGCATATCCGTCAAATTTTTTCCCATAAAGAAACGTGTGAGAATTTTTTCTTTCACGGCTTGCCTAGGCACTAGTCCTAGCAAAAAGCCAATAAAGAAAGGAGTTAGCATCGCTAAATGATAGCTCGTTTTCATCCATCCATAGGTATAAAATAAAAAAGGCACTAAAGAATCACGATCTGTCAAGGTATTGTCAAAGTCAAAAGCTGCTATAGTAGATGTGGTCATAAATCCAATATAAAAAGTTGTCATAAATGAGATTCGCAAAGCCATATGCCGCTCTTTCAGGGCTCAACATTTATGTGGGCATAAATGTTGAGCCCTGAAAGAGCGGCATATGGCCTTGCAAATCTCACATTAAATAATTTCGAAATTAGCCCTTTAATCTACGCTACAAATCTCATTTCACAGCCACAGCGATCAGATGCGCACTCGCTCCCATAATCGATTCGTCGGTTTCTATCTGTTCCAAAAAAGATAACAGTTGTTGCCAGGCTTCCGAATCTTTTTTTACACTTTCAATCACCGTTTCTTGCCATACTGGCCCCTCAACAGCTAGAAGAGTGATTTCCTGAAATCCACATTCCTTTATTTCTTCTTTCAGCTGCTGAGGACGATGCAGATAGGCTGTCGTAAAATATTTCGCATCCTCACTTTGATGATGCCCTGTCTTGATATCTTCCTGTACAATCTCTCTAAATTTCCGCTCTAATAGCATGCCCCGATAGAGGCCATCTATCAAAGACGAAAATCGTGAAATTGCTGCCGCAATTAACACTCCACCAGGTTTTAATACGCGATAAGCTTCACGCAAGGCTTGTAAGCGCTCTTGACGTTTGACTAAATGATATAAAGGTCCAAGAAATAAAACTACATCCGCTGATTGATCCTGTTGCTGAATTTTTCTGGCATCTCCTACGGAATAACTGGCTAATTGTACCTGTGCTTCTTTTGCATGCGCACGCGCTTGCTCAATATGCAAAGCCACAGGATCTATCAAATGCACCTCATAGCCTTGCTCTGCTAAAGGAAACGCATAAGCTCCCGCAGCGCCTCCTACATCTAAAATAACTGCCGGAGCAGAGGGCAGCGATTTTTGGAGAATTTTCCATGTGCGTTCTTTTTCTAATTGAAAGACACCTTGTGTCAATCGATCTTTTTCTAATCCAAGACCATAATATCTTTCAATTAGCGGATCTAAAGAAATCTCTTCTTTACTTTCAGACATGATTTCATTTCCTTCAGATTACACAATCATTCAGGGTTAATGCATTTTAATGGACAAAAGGACAAACGACACCAAGGACAATAAGGACCTTAACGACAAAGTGGACAGTGGACTCGTGGACAGGAATGAACATTTTTTGTCCACAAGTCCACTGTCCACTTTGTCGTTAAGGTCCTTAGTGTCCTTAGTGTCGTTTGTCCTTTTGTCCATCAATGATATACATAAACATTCTAATTTGTTAAAAGGAACAAAAACATCTTATGCTTGATTACTTATGCATTTTACTGTGGATTACTTCGCTTTAGGTCTTTTGTTAGGAATAGGATTTCTCCTATATTTCCTTAAACACCACTTATTTGTCAAAATGCCTGCGCCTTCTTTAGCTTTTTCACGTCTTAAAGACTTACATTTACCTACTTGGCGCACACGCGCTGCTGCTTATCCTTTTTATTTGCATTTAGCAGCCCTCACCTGCTTCATTCTCGCTTTTTGTGATCCTCATTTTCTTTGGCCTTACTCATCTAAAAACCAAAATCAAGCGCTTCCTTTTCGCGAAGAACCCACAGAAGGCATTGCCATTTACCTCGCTCTCGATCAATCAGGTTCTATGGCAGAATCTGTGCAAGTGGATGGTGCTTCTGTTCCCAAAATCGATGTGCTGAAACGCGTCACCAAACAATTTATTCTGGATCATCCTTCTGATTTAATGGGACTCGTTTCTTTTGCTCGCGTGCCACGCGTCTTAGTTCCCTTAACTTTAGATCAATCCACTTTGCTGAAGCAACTCAGTCAGCTCCAAATTGTGAAAAAGCCAGAAGATGATGGCACCGCGATTGGTTATGCCATCTTTAAAACCGCGAACTTGATTGCAGCGACGCGTCATTTTGCAGATGAATCGCCAGCCGGAGAAAAACCTCCTTATACCATTAAAAGTGCCATTATTATCGTTGTCACAGATGGATTCCAAGATCCGAGTCGCTTAGATCAAGGCAATCGCTTACGTACCATCGAACTCGATGATGCAGCTGCCTATGCCAAAAGCCAAGGCATTCGTGTGTATGTTATCAATATTGATCCTATTTTAGCTTCTGCGGACTATGCGCCTCATCGACGTCAATTACAAACCATCACTGCCTTGACAGGCGGAAAATTTTATCTCGTGAGCAATAATCAAGGATTAGCCGATATTTATGCAGATATTAATCGATTAGAAAAAGGAACCATTTCTCCTGAAATGGCAGCAAAAGCGCATCATGATCAAATACCTGAGGTACGCTTCTCGCTCTATCCCTTTTTTCTTGGAATCGGCCTTCTTTGCCTTTTGATGGCTCTTTTGTTAGATTCTTTTATATTTAGAAGGGTGCCATAATCATGTGGGGATCTGATTTTCAATTTAGTTTTCCTTATGCGGGCTATCTTCTTTTAGGACTGATCCCTCTTTTGTACGGAAGATGGGCACTCGCTCTTTATCGCAAGCGTCAACAACGCACTTACGCTCCACGTCCCATTTTATCGCAGCTCTTAGTTCCACGTTCTTTGCTTTTAACACGTCTCAAAGAGATGGGATGGTTACTTATTTGGAGTCTAGCTTGTCTAGCTTTGATGGGCCCTATCGGGAATATCCATTATGCTTCTTTATCGCAGCCTTCTTCTGCTAAAACCAAAACGCAGACATCCCCTCATGAAATCATTTTTCTAGTCGACACATCCGCTTCGATGCTGGTTCCAGATGGCCCACAGAAAGAAGGACGTTTAGAAGAAGCCAAAGCGATTCTGGAAGATATGGCGCGCCAATTGCAAGGACAAACCGTCTCGTTATATGCGTTTACATCTATCTTGACACCTGTTGTGCCCCCTACTTTAGATTATCTTTTCTTACGTTTAGCCATTAAAGAGTTACATGTGGATGAAGGAGATGTCGGAGGAACAAATTTAACCGCCATTCTCACTGCTTTGCAGCAACAAGCTTTTCCTCAGCCATCTAATAAACGTTATACCCTGGTTTTACTATCAGATGGCGGAGATACAGAGTGGGAAAGCGCCAAGGGTCAAGCCAAAGAAAAAATAGAGAAAGCCATCTTAAATGCTTTACCTTCTGCACAAGACTTTCATCTGCGTCTTTTCACCATCGGCATGGGATCCTTGACACCGCAAGCAATTCCCAAAGTTTCATTCGAAGGTAAATCTGTGTTATCTGCTCTCGAACCTGCGCTCCTGGAAAAATTGGCTGCTAAAAATCAAGGAAAATACTACATGGCGCAAAAGTGGACTTCTTGGGAGCTAGCAGAAGAGCTATTCACGCAAATGAATAAATCCTTAGAAACTGAATCTTCGCTTGCCGGAAAAGAACGTCAAGTGGCAAATGTGCGCCAAGAAGATGTTTTATCCGATTTATATTATCAAATTCCTTTAGGAATCGTTCTCATTCTCTACCTATTTAATCTTCTTTTACCGGATGTGCGACGCTTATGAAACATTTTGTATTTGCCTACATTTTTTTTCTGATGTGTCAATTAACAGACTTGACAGCCAATGATCAAGTGATTGCTCTCAGTCAACAAGCCTCAGCTTTAGCAGGCGCGCATGACTATACACAAGCCAGTGCTTTATACGAACAATTGGCACAATTTACATTACCCACATGGCAAAATGCACGCATTCAATACAATTTAGGCACCTTAAAATTGGCTCAAAAGCAAGCAACAGAAGCTTTAAAAATTTTTAAAACCATTCAACCCTTTGATTTATCTTTGCCGCGCTTTGCACAAAATCTCTTTCTCAATGAAGGGATTGCTTATTTCACACAAGCACAGAGTTCTTCTCATCTTCCTGAACAACAATTATTTTTCATCGAACAAAGCTTACAAGCTTTAAAAGAAGCACAAGCTTTAAATTGCCAAGAAATCTCCCTTAAACAAGCGTGTATTCCTCATCCTTTAGTTGAATATTGGCTGCAAACAGCTCATCTACAACTTGAGCAAACACGTCAACAACAGCGTCAACAATGGATCAAGCAAACATCTGCAGAAAATTTAGCTAACGTTTTATTTGACAATTTAAAAAAATGGCTGCACATCGCACAAAGCTTACAAACCAATCTCAATCCTTCTCCTCTTCCTTATCTTGAACAACAAATCCAATTGCTCATTCCACTTTGGGATGCACTCAAACAAAAAGAATCTTCTTCCAAAGAAACGATAGAGCAAGCTTTCCTCTCTTATTCTGAAATTTCAAAAACTCTCAAAAAGCAAGAGATGGTATCTGCCATTAAAAACGCACAAGCTAGTCTCGACGCACTGCTTGCATTGGCATTTAGTCCTTCTTCTCTGCAGCAAATCGCTCTAAATTATCAAATTCTTTTGCTTCAAGACACGTTAACATTTTCCAAGTTAAATGCTTTAAGAACCGATTTAGAAACACTTAAGTTAGATGATTCTCTCGCTAAACACCTGCCGGAAATCCAAAAAAATCTGCAAACAAGTTTAACTTATTTGAAAGCTAAACAAGAGTATGCTGCACGTTTTTTCTTATTAGCTAGTTTTAGCCAGTTTCAATTCGTATGGAATACAACAAAAAAAGAGAAAACACCTGTTCTTATCTTGCAACAAGCCCTTGAGCAAGCACATTACGCTTTACAACTCTCTTTTCTCTCTATTTTAATTCCCAAAGATTTCAAAGATCAAACAGCTCTTCAAAAAGTTTTACAAAATCAGCAACAAAACGTTTTACAAGAAGTCAAACCTTTTCTTAAAGCAGTTTTAACCGAGCAAAAAGCGCATTTTCAAGAAGCCAAATGTCAACGTTTTCCTTGGGAGCAAGTTATCCCTCTTTTTGATAAGGGCTATCAAGCGGCTCAAGAGGCAGACAAGGAATTAAAACACACGCCAGTTAGAAGGCAAGTTCTTATCACTTACCAACAACAAACCATGCAAGATTGGCAAAAAGCACTTGATTTGCTTCAGCATCCACTCGATCAGCAAAATCAGCAAACGAATACATTGACTTCACCCGCTTTAAATGAAACCTTTCGCTTAGTGCAAGAAATGTATCTAGAAGATCAAGCACAACCTGCTAAAGAGATTCAGGAGTTACATGCATGGTAAAATATATTTTTTATCTGTTATTTTTTGGGATGGGAATGCTAGAAGCTGCTCCCGTGATTGAAGCGTCGATCGATAAAGCGCAAGCGCATTATCCTCTTGAAGGCACAATTACCATCACACATCGCAAACAAGAAAAAATCGATCCGCATTCTTTTCAACTCGACAAGCAGCCACTGGAGACTCTCTTTGTGCGCGATACCAACATGCCCTCTGATGCCACTTTGCTGGTCACAGTATATAGCTTTCAACTCCCTGCTCAAAAGCAACCAGGACTCTATATTTTACCGACCGTATCTGTCAAAATAGACAATCAAGTTTATCAATCGATTCCTGCTTCTTATGAAGTCAAAGGCGCTTCTTCTTCCGACACTTCCCCAACAGATTCTGCTTCATCTGGCATTATTTTTCGTTTGGAAGCATTTGCGCAAGGCCCCACCACTTTATATCCTGGGGAACGCACCAAGCTTATTTATCGCATTTCTTATAATCGCAGTATTGATTTATCTTTGTCCGAATTGCCCTTAGTGCATCCACGTGATTTTCAAAAAATAGGCGATGTACAAGTAAAAGATTACCAAAAGGAAGAGGTCACAGTCCAAGATATTATTCAAGAAATTGAAGCGAATAAAACAGGCAATTTTTCTTTAGGTCCTTCTACGATTGAAGGCTATGCATATAGCTTAAATGCAGCAAATGAAAAAGTCTATGAATCCTCTAAATTGCATGCGGAAGCGCCTGTGATTAAAATAGAAGTAAAGCCTTTTCCAACAGCTCAACAACCCGGCTCTTTCAATGGTGCATTGGGACAAATTCAAGTAGAAGCCCATTTATCTACGCCTGCTTCCGTGGCTGTCGGGGACACATCAGAAGTGCAAATTAAGATACAAGGCGTCCAAAATTTAACTGACTTACAGCTTCCTTCCTTGCAATGCCAACCCGGTTTCAGCGGTTTCTTTCAAATGAGTGATTTACCTCCACCGGCTGACGTGGAAGGGAAAGTGAAAACATTTGACTTGACCTTGCGTCCTCTTTCCACTTTGGTAACTGAAATTCCTCCTTTGGAAGTCTCTTCATTTGATCCTGCAACAGGCAAATATGTGATTCAAAACACAGCACCCATTCCCTTAGAAGTCTATGCACCTGATTCACCTGACAAAGTGACTATTCCGGAGATTCCCTTGATTCCTTATTCTTTTTTCAGTTTGGCGCAATGGCCGCCTCTCGGTTTGACGCCCTTAGAAATCGAAGGACAACCTGTCACATGGAGTCAATTCAGCAGACCGTGGATCCAAACACCTGCCCTGCTTTGGTTTATCCCCTTAGGAATTTGTTTATGGCTTTTGCAACGATGGTTTTACCTCTATCGAAAAAAACACCCCCATCCGCAAATACCCACAAGCGAACAACTCTTGCACCAAGCTTTACATAAGCAAGCTGAACCCTTGCAAAATGTGCATTTGCTAGAAAAAGCTTGTTGGTGGCGCTTATGGGAAAAAGGTCTTCTTCCACACGAAACATTTGATTTAGAAAATGTCTCTTTAGAATCGATCAAGACATTGATTATGAATTTACAAGCGGTGCAATATGGCACACAAAAAACATATGATTTGCACGCTTTACAACGAGAAACAAAGCAAGTCTTGAAAGCGATATGAACAATTTTTTGATTGATTTTTAATAAAATTAAATTATGTATATTGTATATAAAATGTACATTTTCTATAATATGTATAGAATCTAAGGAGGTTTGTATGAAAAACATGAAAAGTATCTCCGTCACTCAAGCACGAAAAGACCTAGGGGAGGTTTTCGGCAAAGTCAATTACCATAAAGAACGTATTGTATTGACTAACCACAGAAAACGAGTGGCTATAGTGCCTATCGAAGACTTAGAGATATTAGAAGCATTAGAAAATGCTGAAGATTTACGAGAAGCAAGATTAGCTTTAAAAGAAATTGAAGAAAAAGGAACAATCTCTTTTGAAGAAATGAAAAAACGCCTCAGCTAGTCATACAATGATGAACGTTATATATAAAGTCGAATTTGCACCACGTATAGAAAAGCAATTAAAAAAAATTCCAAAAGATATCAGAGAATTAATCTTTGAAAGAATTGCAAAATTGGAAAGAAATCCTCGTCCAGAAAACATTGAGCCTCTTCAAGGTGCTGAAATAGGTTTGTTTCGCATTCGACAGGGAGATTATCGTATTGTTTATTCTATTCAAGATCAAAAATTACTTGTTTTGATTGTACGCGTTGTCCATAGAAAAGAAGTTTATAAGAAAAAGCATCTGCAATAATTATTATATTCTTAAAATAATTATCTAAAACAAATAATAGAATTTAATTGTTTTAATTATTTTACATAACGACAAATGATTTTTAATTGACTTTATTTTATTATTTAAATATTATTTACTTTTCATAAAAGATTAAAATAGAGGTCATGATGCTCCCTTTACCCGTTAGTTTTGATTTTACCTTGCCCAAATGGACGAATATTCCTCAAACAACAGCTATCGCCGCAGGTGTAGGTTATGTGTATGGGAAAGTCACTGATTCGCCTACACTTTTGTGCGCTAAAATTTTTGCCATTACACAATTCGCAAACTCTCTTTTTTATCTTATATTGGAACAAGCTTTTATAGGCCCTAAAGTTTTTAGACATCCAAAAGACCGTCTAATAGACTTAGTGCAACGTCGATGGCTCTTCGCTAGTACTACAGTTGTGACACAAATTGCTGGAATTATCGCCATGAGACATTTTAATCTCATCGCCAAGCAAGGGACTCTTATTTGGAGTGGTTTAACTCTATGGTTGGGTCTTTGGCAACTATATCAAGGTCTTCGAGAAAGTGATGGTAAGCTAAAAAACACTTTGGATTTACGAAAAATTCTATAATGACCATTAAAATAAACATTTCTCTTGTATAGGTTTATAGCCTTGATTAATGTAGGCTATAAAACCTATACAAGAGACTCTATGCAACCTGATGCACCTTCTCCAACCAAACAACAACTTGAAGCAGAAAATAATCTACTAGCCAGCGAACGTACGCTTTTAGCCAGAGAACGCACTTTTCTTGCTTGGATTCGTACAGGTCTCACTAGTGTAGGTCTTGGAGTCGCCATTGCGCGTTTCCTTTTATTCCAAAGTCTGACTCATCAACAGTGGGCTCAAGTCATTGGACAACTCCTTATTTTATGGGGTGTTCTCATTTTTAGTTTGGCTTTGGTGAGTTATCGACGCTCGTATCAACTCTCAAATCAATATTTAATGAAAATATACTCCCTTTCTTTTATGGGTTTAACTATTGGAACCCTTATCCTCATTTTTGCGAGTTTAGCTCTTTTTTGGATTATCGCGAATTAAACGGTTTAATTATGGAACGCTTATTTTTCAGCTTTTTCTTGTTTCTAAGCGCTTCTCTTTGGGGACTGCCATTCAACAACGCAAACTTAGAAGAAGCCAATCAAAGCTATCTACAAGGGGAAAAAGCCACAACCTTTGAAGAGCGAAAAACCGCGTTTAATCAGGCTATTTCGCTTTATCACCAGATTGAACACACTATTTCTTCACCAAGCGCAGATCTTTATCGGGCTTTAGGTGATACTTACTTTCAATTAAATGAATATGCATGGGCTGCTTTATATTATCGTCGAGCCCTTAAACAAGAACCACAAGATCAATTAGCAATAAATCATCTCACCCTAGTACAAGAGAAACTAGGCCTTTCTCCGCTCTCCACTGCCCCTTCTAGCACGATTTTACCGCAAAGATGGGCCATTTTTGGGAGAATGCTATTTCTTACTTTTTTGCTCACTTCTGCAACACTATGGTTTTCTTCTTCTTTTCTGCGCTACTTAGCCAAAATGAGCTTACTTTTTCTGCTTATTCCCATCAGCAGTCTTATCTGGTCCTATTATTTTACGCCTTTAGAAGCGTTGATCATCGCACCCACCGGCTTTTACCGTGAACCTCAGTTAGATCAACCTCAATTGACGCAGGCTCCCTTATTGGCCGGTACTTCTGTTTATGTTTTACAAACCACATCCAATGGCGAATGGTTAAAAATTGTGAATGCGGAAGGCTTGATGGGCTATGTCCCCCTTGCTAGCTTACGTTTAATTTGATTTTAACTTTCATCATTTTTCGGCCGCATTTTTCCTAAGTCTTTTAAGCGACAGATAAGGGCTCCCGATTCCCCAGTCATATCATCAGCAATAAATCTTGGATGAAATTCCTCAATAAAGTATCGTACCTCATTTTTCATTCTAAAGAGTTCATTGTTGAAGTGACTCCCACGTCCTGTCACAATGATAAAAGGATAGTTGTCTCGCTTAGATCTTAAATAATAATGAATCATTGCACAAGCTCCTGCGTAGGAGAGTTTATGACAGTTCAAGCAATCTTTTCTTTCCTGGGTCTTAAGAGGATGTAAAAAAGCAATGAAGGCAAACATATCTGCCGCTTGATCTATTTTCCCTTGTTCTTTATAAAAATCTATCAGAATGTGATAAGAGATGGGAGAGAAGGGAATCCCCTCTCGCTTCATTTCTTCTAGAACAGCCAAGGCTTTCTGCTCATTATTTTGATTGGCATACAATTTCAGCAAAGTATTATAGGTGTTCTCATTCCTTTTTAACTTCAATTGCTTCATCTTCTCTATCACTGCTAAAGCTTGTGGCTCATTTCCTTTCTTCATATACAGTTTCAGAAGGGTATTATAAGTGACTTCATCTACTTTTAATCCTAACTGCTCCATCTTCTCTATAACGGCTAAAGCTTCTTTTTCATTTTGCTTCTTCACATATAATTTAAGAAAAGTATTATAAGTCTTCGTATTTGCTTTAACACCTACCTGTTTCATTTCCTTTAATACTTCTAGAGCCCTTTGTTCATCTTTTCGTTTTGCATACAGATAAAGAAGCGTCGCATAAGCCACTTCATCCATTCTAAAGCCTGCTTGTTTCATTGCTGCTAGAGTTTCTAAAGCTCTTTGCTCATTTCCTTGTTTTGCATATAGCTTGAGAAGCATTGTATAAGCTATTAGATTCATCTCCCAACCGGCTTGTTGCATATCGGCTATTACTTTTAACGCTTTTCTCTCGTCTTCATTGTTCACATATAGGTTAAGAAGCGTTGTATAAACTTTACGATCTATCTCTAGGTTTGCTTGTCTCATTTGCCATATTATCCCTAAAGCTTCCGGCTCATTTTTTAAATTCACGTATAACTTAAGAAGCAGCGTATAAATAGCCTTATTCTTTCTCAAACCTGCTTGTTCCATTTCCTTTATAATTGCTAAAGCTTTTTGCTTATTTGTTACCTTCACATACAGTTTAAGAAGAGTGCTATAGGTAACTGCATTAGGCCTCAAGCCTGCTTGTTTCATTTTTCTTATAATTCCTAAAGCCTCTAACTCATTTTGTTTCTTCACATATAGTTTAAGAAGGGTATTATAAGTGGTGGTATTTGCCTGAATACCTTCTTGTTCCATTTTCTTTATTATTTTTAAGGCTTCTTGCTCGTCTCTTAACTGCACATACAGATTAAGCAAAGTCGTATAAGTCACCTCATCCGCCTTCAAACCCATTTGTTCTATTCTTTTCATGACGGCCAAAGCTTTTTTCTCATCTTTTGATTTTACGTACAGGCTCAGAAA
Source organism: Parachlamydiaceae bacterium (assembly GCA_030147755.1). Classification (GTDB taxonomy): domain Bacteria; phylum Chlamydiota; class Chlamydiia; order Chlamydiales; family Parachlamydiaceae; genus JASBUW01. The sequence goes on along the minus strand of JASBUW010000113.1, from coordinate 10,836 downwards.
AATATTATAACTCCTCAATCCTACCTGACACACTTGCTCTATCTCTTCTAAAATAGCTAAAGCTCCCGGCTCATCTTCTCTATTTACATACAGTTTAAGAAGACTACTATAGGTCACGTGATCAGGACTGACATCTGTTTGCTTCATATCGTGAAAAGCTTCTAAAGCTTCTTCTAAGTTATTAAGATTGACAAAAAGTTGAATAAAAGCATTAAAAGTATAAACATTGGGCCATAATCCCTCTTTTGCCATACCGGATAAGATATTTCTTGCCCATTTCTCATCTCGTTGTTTTGCAGCCTTTATCATTAATCTGTTCAAGTAAATAAGTCTGGATTGAGTAGAGCTATGAGTAGCGTTAGATGTCTTCTCAGTGGCTTTTCTTTTTGCTCTTAAATTGCCATCATTTTTAAATAATTCATGCGGCTCTCTATTATCCCCTCTTTCTTGCCTCGCATACTCTCGTCTACGCCATTGATCATCTGCAATTTGACTTGTACGTCTCTCTGAATAATCTGAATAAGAGGTATTTCTCTTTGATTCATATGCCCTTGGTAGATAGTCATGATAAGAGGATTCACTCCTTCGTGGATAGTCATGCGAATGCCTCCCTCTTTCTGAACCATATCCACTGCTTTTGGGTTCATATTCTCTTGGTGGATATTGGGTTGAATATCCCCTCGCCCCTTCAGAATAAAATCTTTCTCGCGGTGTTGGAAAACAGGCACCTCTGCTTTCTTGATACCGGGGTTCTTGGCTAAAATGAGCTCTTTGTACTTTTTCTATTTTGTTTAGCCTTTGAAAGCTTTCTTCTCTCACTTCTGAAACTTCTGAATATGTTTCGTATTCTTTAAAACGCACTTTTTTTAATCTATCACTATAAAATTCCTCTTCTTCTAAAAGCCGCTTTCTTAAAGGAGTCCGAGGAGGACTTAACCGTGTATCATTCGATTCTGAATAATAAGAATAGGTGCCTAGAAAAGAATTTGTAAAATTTGAATGTGTAGGAAAACTCATAAAATCCTTTTAACTTGTAATTTAATAAATTATTTTATTTAATGAAATTTATAAAATTAATTTTTATTTTTAATTATTATTAAACAGGTTGAATATTATTACATTTAATGATTAATTATTCAATTAAAATTATCTGATCATTAGCTGTAAAATTTCTCACATATAAATAAGCAACCTATAGAAGTCTGCTCATTTTTGTTTAAAAAATTAAAATACTCCTAAATCTTGAAATTCGCTCTAAAAAAATTTAAATTTAATGAAAAAAATGTTAAGATAAGTATAGAGTATAGATAAAGAGATTGATTGGGATTAAAATGCGATAAAATGTTTAGTCAAATTCACCGCCTTTTCCAGATTATTAATACCCTCAAGTTTTGTAAAACCGCTCTCTAATTTTTAATCAAATTCAAATTATGATGAACAATACTAATCCCCCTGTTAACCCTAATACCATCGAACGCCGAGCGCTCTATCACTTACTACGCGTCAATTGGCTACATGAACCTACTTTACCCGTAGAGCCCTGGCAAGTAGAAGATTACCGAGCACTTCCCTTGCAAACCCTCATGGACAGGCTAATAGGTTATCATATTTCTTTAGATCGCCTCAGTTTTATTACATATGCAGATGAATGCGATTCACCCGAAGAACTCACCGATCATTTAATTGCTGGACAAACTCTCAAAGCGGATCAAGAAGACCAAATTTATTTGCTCATATTTGAGCTGTGGCGCCGTTTAATGAGCGAAAAGCCTTCTCTATCTGTGCTGTGCAATGAATTAGACTATCAAATTTACTTATATGACTGCGATCAATTTGAAAATCCTCTTGCCCTACAAGATGCCTTGTTGCATTTTGCGCATGTTTTGGATGAAAATGTAGACGGAGGAATTTCCCCTAAGGAGGCTTTCAGACTGATCTCTACTTATTGTGCAAATAATTTGGAAACTTTTTTATATGATTTTATTTCCGAACAAATTGACGAAGGAAATGAATCTTATGCACAAGAGCTTTTGGATGATTTTGATATTTATTTAGCAGATAATAAATGGTTCAAGCTATTACGTATGCGCCTTTTTGGTCAATCGCCCGGTAAAACAGCTCAGAAATTGGCCGATCAAATTGTGGAAGATTATCTACCGGAAAAAGATCTAGAATTTAATTTAGAATTTCTCTCTTTTAGCACCGAAATAGGTAACCTCCCTCTTTTCCGCCTCATTCTTCAACACACACTGCCCTTAATTCAAAGTGAAGAAGATTTTCAAGACCTCCTTTCTATTACTATCGATTACTTCCGCCGCTTAGATGAAGAACAACAAGAAAAACACTTACAAACTCTATTAGAAAAACGCATGCAACGTACGCTCAATTCACCCCTGCAAGCGCAAGATCCCGATTTTGCTATTTTGATGCAGCTTTTCAATCTTTAGGTCCGCTCAATCGCTTATTTGCAAATTTTTTTACATTGCTAACACCTTGAACATAAGTTTGTTTTGAAAAAGTAAATAATATTTTTAATTTAGTTGAAACAGTTTAAGCTTAAGATCTTAAAAAATAGCTTCAGAAGGCATTCTGAGGGAAGATCAAATAAATTCTGTATCTTGACTTTAATGTCAAAAAAATAGATACAAAGGGCATTTTACTACAACCCATTGTAATTTGATCAACCTCTAACTACAAGATCTTGTAGTTAATGATTATATGAATACCTTAAGAGGAGACAAGCCTATGACCAAACCAACAGCCAGAGCAATGGCAACTGCTCTGCGTACTTATCATCGTCCTGTTAGAGATGGAGAATCTCAACTAGAAAGTTGGGACCAAGTTGTCGATCGTGTGATTTCTCACCAGCGTTGGTTATGGGAACGTGCTCTGGGTCGTGGCTTAAACGAAATCCAAGAGGATGAATTAGAAGAAGTGCGCAACCTGATTTTGGGACGTTATATTGCGCCTGCAGGTCGTACGTTATGGTTAGGTGGAACAGAGCTCAGCCGTACACGCGAATCTAGCATGTTCAATTGCTCTTATACACATGTAGAAACGGTTTATGACGTTGTAGACGTATTATGGTTGCTTTTACAAGGATGTGGAGTAGGATTTAGGCCCATTACAGGAACTCTCAACGGATTTCGCCGTCCTTTGCAAGAGATTAAAGTCATTCGCTCAAATCGCCTAGAAAAAGGGGGCGTGCAATATAATGTCGAGACTTTCGATCCCGAGACTTATACATGGACCATTAAAATCGGCGATTCAGCCATTGCATGGGCAAAAGCTGTGGGAAAACTCGTAGCCGGTAAATTTCCTGCTAAAACGCTTGTGCTCGATTTTTCTGAGATTCGTCCTGCCGGCACGCGTTTAAAAGGTTATGGATGGATTTCATCCGGTGATGAACAAATTGCTAAAGCCTTCAAAGCCATTGCTCAAACGTTATCTGATCGCGCCGATCAATTGCTGACACGTATGGACATTTTGGATATCGTTAATTGGCTAGGCACCATCTTATCGAGTCGTCGTTCGGCTCAAATTGCTTTATTTGAATATGGTCAACCTGAATGGGAAGAATTTGCCGTCGCGAAAAAAGAATGGTGGCTCAAAGGAAATGCTCATCGTCAGCAATCCAACAACAGCCTGCTATTCCATACAAAACCCACTAAACAAGAACTTGAGCGTGTATTTCAGCTGATGTTGGAATCCGGTGGATCAGAGCCGGGATTTATCAATGCTGCTGAAGCAGAGCGTCGAGCGCCTTGGTTTAAAGGATGCAATCCTTGTGTCGAGATCTTATTAGGAAATAAGAGCTTCTGTAACTTGACAGAAGTCAATGTGTTGGCATTTAAAGGGGATAAAGTGGGGTTAGAACGCGCGCTGTATTTAGCAGGACGCATGAATTACCGCCAAACGATGGTAAATTTACGTGACGAAATTTTACAAGAAGCGTGGCACCTCAACAACGAGTTCTTGCACTTGTGTGGAGTCGGTTTAACAGGCGTACGTGCGCGTCCCGATTTAACCGCTTACGATTATAAGCGCATGCGCAATATCACCGTGAGTGCGGCATACAGCATGGCGAATGAACTCAATTCACCCTTGCCCAAGAACGTAACATGTATTAAGCCTAGTGGAACGATCAGTAAGATCATGGGAACAAAAGAATGGGGTGAAGTCCCGGAAGGCATTCACATGCCGCTTGGACGCTATGTTTTTAATAACATTACTTATTCTAAACATGATCCTTTGGTAGGGAAATTCCAAGCAGCAGGTTATACGGTCATTGAGAAGCCTTTTGAACCGGAATCAGTTCTTGTGAAGTTTCCGGTGAAATATGAAACGGTGCCTTTCACACGCACGACGGTCACACGTAAAAATGGAAAAACGGAAGAAGTAGAAGTCAATACGGATTCAGCTGTTTCTCAACTCGATTGGTATGCATTGCTGCAGACAACATGGTGTGAACAAAACGTTTCCAATACCGTGTCTTATGATCCTTCTGAGATTCCAGCCATTATAGATTGGCTCATTGACAACTGGGATTGCTATGTAGGCGTTTCCTTTTTATTCCGCAATGATCCCACAAAGAATGCGGAAGACTTGGGATATGCTTATTTGCCACAAGAAGTGGTGACAAAAGAAGCATATGATGCTTATGTCGCCAAATTGCGTGAGATCGATTATTCAGGAATTGACATCCGCGATGACGAATTTGCGGAAAGTTGTGCTACAGGAGCTTGTCCTGTCCGTTAATTGAATGACTAGACCTAGTCCATACAAAAATCTCGCAAAACTCGAGTAGTTTCTGCGAGATTTTTTTTGCAATTTTTCTCTCTTCTCTATGCTCTTGTGGTTATTTATTACCACACACTTCGCCATGCTATATATTCTGAATGCCTAAGTCGATAACGAGCAAAATTGCCTTCATGCAAGGACAAAATCTCGGTTTCAACTACCTCGATAAAACGTATTTTTGCTTCTGAAGGCACAGATTCATTGGCAAATCGCTTAATAAACTCGACGGCAGCACTACGACTCATCTGATTTCGTACAATATTCACTACGGTTTCCCTGATTAGGTCTCGATAGCGCATGCGAAAAGGATCCGGTTCACCAAGCTCCTTCCGCTTTGCGGAATAATGCAAACAAGAACGCTCATAAGCCCAAATAAATACCTCACGAAGCAGTTCGATACGATTGAGTTCATAGACTCCCATCAATCCTTGAATATAAATTGGCGTAGGAACATCCACAAATGATAACGGAGATAAATTATGAAGAATCAAAGGTATATTCGCAACCAAACGTGAGACGCGCTTATTCACATCCTCAAATGGCTGGAGATAGGGCAATTGCACCATCAAAAAAAAAGCTTGTTCAAATGGGTCGTGGATTCTGCTTGCTATATCTATAATGTGTTGAAAACACTCATCTATAAGTTGAGGAACTCCTAGTGGATTGTACACACTTTTTCCTATTCCTACTGGGATAGAACGCAAACGCCCGCATGCTTCAGCGTCTCCGAGTAAATCATGAGAAAGGATTGCATGTAAGTTAAGAATAGTACGTCGATTAATCCCAATGTCATTCACCGAATCTACTAAGAACTCAATTGCTTCCTTATGATTTAAAATCATTTGGGCTTCCTTTAAGTCTTTTCCTTCAGCAATTTCACTTAACTTAAGCAACCGCTCAGTCTCTAGCAAAGAATAGGTATTTCCTTCCAGACGGCTAGAGTTCCATGATAGGTCAATAAGTAAACGATTTAAAATTTGTCTTGCATAAGTACCCGCCGGAAAATCGCCATGAGCTCCTCCTATCTCCATTAGATGTCGCCGTGTAATATCTGGCAAATAATGTGTGTGATTAGGTCGATATTGCTCAAGAAATTCGCGATGATATCCTACAGGCAGGCGTAAATGAATGGGCTCTAGAACTTTTTCTCTAATGATTTCTGCCTCTAGGGATAGTGGGATATCAAATTCATTTTTCCTTACCATAGCCATAACGGAAGCTGAAGTAGGATCTTTCGGCAACCGATACCGTCTTGCGCGTGCTACTCCCTCAACAAGCAAACGATTTTCTTTGACTAAAGCGGCAAGACGACGTTGCATGGTACGTACATGACTCATTGGCCATTTCAATGCTGTTCTGATTTCCTTCAAAGAGGCTCCATCAGGAAAACACGCTATATTTTTTAATATGTCCTCGTATTCTTGTTTTTTCATATGACCTTTACATTATTTTGTCACTATTTTGTCACTATTTTGTCACTATTTGTCATTATTTTGTCACTAAACCTATTTTTTGTCACTATTTTGTCACTAATCCGCTTATTTTGTTGCTAATTCAAATAGTTTCTATTATGATTACAAAATAGAAAATTTGATTTTTTCATTTATCAAACAATATTTAATTAAAAATTTATATAAATGTTTTAATATTAAAACAAATAATCAACAAATTGATAAACAAATGATTCGATTAAAACATCTCAGCCGTTTGATTTTCTTTAGTTTCTTTCTGTTCAGCCAGACAAGTGGCTGGGCTGCTTCTACTGGATTATTGATTCCTTTTTATATTTATCCTGCTCCAGCTACTAAACATCAGGTTGCTGCTATTCAACCTTTGATTGAAGCACGCTCTGAATATCCGCACGTACCTATACGTGCGATTCTAAATCCCAATTCAGGAGTGGGGGAGAATATAGACGCTAACTATAGTCGAGCGATTAAGCAATTACAAGCAGCAGATGTCACTGTTTTAGGCTACGTGGCGACAACTTATGGGCAACGTCCTATTCACGAAGTATTTAATGAAATCTCGACATGGGTGCAATGGTATCAACCCCAAGGAATTTTCCTAGATGAAATGGGCGACAGCTCTCAAATTTACTTGAATCAAGACGGATCTTTCAACGCAGATAATTATTATTCACTGATTACGAATTTTGCTCATCAATTGGGATTAAAAATTGTTGTTGGGAATCCAGGATATGCCCTGCACACCCTTCAAGCCGGCGAAGCCGTTGATAATATCGTGATCTACGAGAATCCAAGCCTTCCCAATTTAGAAGAGAAAAATTTGAAGAATTGGATGACACTTTATGCAGAAAATCCTGGCAAACTTTCGACTTTAGTGTTGGATCAACCTTTCTTGGATCGTTTATTTTTGGGAAATGTCTCGCGTTCTATGGATTGGGTTTATCTAACAGATGATCCCTTGCCTAATCCATGGGATGCTCTTCCCTCTTATTTTGAAGAGCTTCTTCAAACGCTACAAGAGCTCAATCAGTCCTCTTAAAGATAACTGCTCAGCTAGTCGTCAAAAGTTTAACACAGAGGCGCAAGAGGCGCGGAGTCGCAAAGGAATATAAAAAATTTGGTTTTCGCGTCGCATTTTTAGAAGATGTATAGTTTTTAAGCTCTTTAGAATCACTTTCTTGCTCCTCTCTGCGCCTCCGCGCCTCTTGCACCTCTGCGTTAAACTTTTCACGACTAGTTAAGTAGCCCCTCTTAAAGAATACGTACAGGTTTGAAATCTTCCAAATAATCGCAGGCGGTCAAAAAATACTGGACACCATGATGCTCTCCAAATAGTTTTAAGCCTGGTTTTACATTATGTAGATGGCCAAAAACACAAATATCCACTTGATACTTTTCTAGTAAACGGGAAGCTTCTGTTTCTTGAAAATCAGGTCCAATGGGAGGATAATGCGTCATCACAATGCGTTTCTTAGCATGCGGAGGAATGCTTTTCAGGCTCATTTCCAAACGTCCTAATTCCCTTTGATAAATTTTGATGCTATCAGGAGACTCGTCAGATTCAGTTAACGCTTTGGTACACTCATATTGCTTAAAATCAATTAAAGACGCAAAACCGATTCCAGGGACATCCCACAAACGAGTCCCTGCAATCGCCACATCTTTCCACATCCAGCTGTTATTTTGAATCAAGTGACAAGAAGGAGGCAAAATAGTTTTTAACTTTGATAAAGAGCCCCACCAATAATCATGATTGCCTTTGAGTAATACTTTAGTGCCAGGCAAATGATCAATCCACTCTAAATCAGGTCGTGCTTCTTCGACAAATTTGGCCCAAGAAATATCGCCTGCAATCAGCACTAAATCATCAGGTGTAATGGAAGTTTTCCACGCTTGTTCAATCTTGTGTGTATATCCCACCCATTGTGGACCAAAAACATCCATTTGTTTATTGGGAACACCAAAAGATAAATGCAAATCAGCAATTGCCCAGATGGCCATCTGTCCTCAGAAAGTACAAAATATATGATTTTCCTAGTCTCTTAGATTGCTGATATCTGAGTTTGATTACAAGATAAAACCATCAGGAACGGTGGCTCCGCGTGGCACAATGATAATGCCATCGCGAATAAAAACATTTTCCCCATTATATTGGGTCAATTTTTGCTTATTAATCAACTGCACCCCTTTTCCAATCTTCACATTTTTATCAATAATCGCACGATTAATAATGCAATTTTCTCCAATACAGGGAACGGGAGGCAACCGTAAATGATCACGAATGGGAGACTCGTAATAATCATTTCCCATTAAATAAGAATCGCGAATAATAGATCCTTTATGCACTACTGTGCGTGGTCCTAGCAAACTATGACTCACTTCATCTGCATCGATCACGCTGCCTTCACATAAAATCGTTTGCTTGATCTGCGTGTGATAGAATTTAGCGGGAGGAAGGTCATAACGGCAAGTAAAAATAGGACGTACTTCATCATAAAAACTAAATTTGGGATCCGGCTGCGTCAACGCCATGTTTGCTTGATAAAAGGTTTCAATCGTTCCAATATCTTCCCAATATCCATCATATAGAAAAGCAGCGATACGTCCACTTGAAACTTGGGTAGGAATCAGATGCTTACCAAAATCTTCGCGCGTATCTTTTGTCAAAAGTTCCACTAAAGCTTTGCGCTTGAAAAGATAAATGCCCATCGATCCCAAATAATCTCGTTGACTTTCAGGTGCTATTCCTATGCGTTCTATCAAATCTGCAGGGCTACGTAATTTTTCTAATAAAGCATCGTCCTGGGGTTTTTCGTGGAATTCAGTGATGAAATGACGTTTATCGACTTTGAGAATCCCTAAACGTTTCGCCTCTTGCGCAGTCACAGGTAAGGTCGCCACAACGACATCAGCATCTGTTTGCTTGGCGAATAACACCATCTCGTGAAAATTGATATTATAGAGTTGATCACCCGATAAAATGAGAAAATATTCAACAGGACTTTCCAACAAGTAGTCAATATTTTGCCGTACCGCATCCGCTGTGCCTTGAAACCAAGATTTCTGGGAAGGTTTCTGCTCAGCTGTCAAAATTTCAATTAAACCTGAGGATTTCCCCCCTTGCATGTAAGTCTGAAAAATGTGGTGATGCAAAGAAGAGGATAAAAATTGAGTCAGCACAAATACTTTATGACAATCAGCATGAATGGAATTTGAAATCGGAACATCAATTAAACGGTATTTTCCCCCAAAATTTACCGCAGGCTTGCTACGCGTCAACGTCAAAGGATAAAGACGCGTGCCTTCTCCCCCCCCTAAAATAATACTCGCCACCTGCTTCATATCAACGGATAAACGTCTAGAATCTAGGATTCCAGTTTGGCTCAACATGAAATTATTTGATAGAGTTAAAGTACTCATAAATAGTGGGTTACCTTTAAAATTTGTGTCTTAAACTGTACCCTAACATAGGCTTCATTTAAAAAAAAGAATTTTAGATCTAGTGCTTTTTTTCTCTTCGTTTCAGAGAGAAAAACGCATACATTGAACTTTATTCTTGGCAAAAAGAGCTTTCACCCCTAGACTTCGAATAGACTAATTTTTGAGGAATATGACCAAAATTCGTTCGCTTTCTTCTATAGGAAAACGCCTTTTTCAACCTAAAAACCGCTTACGTTTATTAGGAGCCGGTTTTTTAATTGCTTTTCTGATTTTATTAATCAAAAGTTGTTCTACAGATTCACAAACAGCTACTGATTACTATATCGGTCAAGATAGTCGTTGGCCCGGACTTGATCTGATGGGTAAAGAACGCAATATGATGGCATTCAATAGCGACCTCTTAGCCACCATCGCTAAAACAGAAAATTTACGTATTCACTTAATTAATGGTTCTTCTAAAGAGCTGTTTTCACAGCTTGAACAAGGCATTTTACAAGGTGTCATTACCAATTTAAAGCCTGATTATTCGAATGAAGATCGTTTAATTTTTTCGGACCCTTATTTTCTTTTAGGACCCGTTTTGATTATTCCTTCCACAGCCCCTATACAAGGCTGGAATGAAAAAGCTAAAAAAATTATTGCTGTTCCCGCCAGAACACCTAATATTCTAAAACTGGAATCTGATCCCTCTATTCAGATCAAGTTTTATGATGATATTTTGCGCGCTTTAGCCGATCTAAGTGATCGTAATATTGATGGGGCAGTTTTTCCTGCTTTACCGGCTCACGTCTATACCAAAACATTTTATAGCCAAGAACTCAAAATCGCTACTCTGCCCCTTAACGATGATGGATTAAGACTTGCGGCTCCCAAAAATGACGCAGGAAAACTTTTGATTGAATACTTTAATAAGGGTTTGGCCACTTTAAAACAAAATGGTACCTACCAACAACTCATCGATCAATGGGGCTTAGTCGATATCGAGGCCATCGAGCCTTAATTCTATTACTTATACCATTTCCAGAAAATAACGTCATATTTGAGCGCGTCAAAGCCTCGGGATTCAACGATCGCAAATGGGTCAATATCAATGCGATATGGACCCATTTGCGATCGTTGAATCCCG
>JASBUW010000096.1 GCA_030147755.1 Parachlamydiaceae bacterium | reverse complement strand
ACGCCATGGTTTTGGTGTGCTCAGGCCCTCATTCGTTTTAATTAACGGAACCTCATATTAAAGCGAAGGCGGGCATTCCCACTCCAAACGCTTCGCGTGCACTTAAAGAAATCCTATTTTTTTGTAGAAATCCAACTTGCTTTCGATCCAAGAATTTCCTATAGTGAAAAGATAATAGGTTGCTAGTTATAGGTGATTTGATTTTAAGAACATACAGACGAGCTAAGAGCATGTTGGAAAAGAAACCGGATAAACATCTTCCTGATCGACCTTTAGAATGTGGGGAATGTAAAAAACCTGTCGCTGTTCGCTACACGGAAATTGTGGGCAATATCATTACTCATACCAGTATGTGCGCAGATTGCCCTGAGTTGCAACGCCGTTTACATGGAACAAGTCCCAAAGAGCATGTCTCTAATTTGACAGGAAGTGTCGCAGGTCTTGCCTGTGGAAACTGTGGAACGACTTTAGAAGAAGTGAAACGTGGGCATCGCTTAGGTTGCTCAGACTGTTACACGGTGTTTGAAGATGTTTTATTAATGGAGTTGCAAACATCCAATCGCTTATCGCCACGTTTAGTTTCTATTAAAAAAAATCAGCCTGTTCATATTGGACGTGCTCCAGGCGAAAGTTTAACGATTAATCCCTCCTCACGTTTATTAGCTTTAAATGAAGCATTAAAGGAAACGTTAAGTCGTGAAGATTATGAACAAGCCGCCTTATTACGAGATCAAATTAAAGCTTTAACGGAGAATGATCATTTAAAAGGGCAAGCTGAGGACAAAACACATGAATGAGCCCGATCATAAAGCGCCTCCTTTGATTTGCCGTCAAAATCCTTGGAGCCATAACGCCAATACCATTTGGTTAGCTTCTACTATCACATTGAATCGCAATATTGAGAAATTTAATTTTCCCGGAAAATTGCCTACAGATAAGCGTAAGCAAATTATTTCTCTCATTAATCGTGATTTGTTATCTGTTGAACACTTAAAAAATCCCAAACTCATGCGAGCAGAAGACATGCCGCCTGTTGAAAAAGAATTTTTAGTAGAGCATTTTTTGACGAGTCAAAGCTTTCATCAAACGCACATTGGCGAAGCTTTTGTTTTAGATGAGACAGGGGAGTTTTTGGCTGTCTTGAATTTACGCGATCATGTGCTTTTGCAATGGATTGATACACGTGAAGAGTTAGAACAAGCGTGGGACAATTTAGTGAAAATTGAAATGAAGCTCAATAAAACAGTGAACTTTGCTTTTTCTTCTAAATTTGGATTTTTAGCCTCCGATCCTGCTCAGTGCGGAACAGGTTTAATTGTCCATGTTTTTTTGCATTTACCCGCTTTGCTCTATACGGGACGTTTAGAAGAGATTCTCAAAAAAAATAAAGACGAAGGCATTGAACAAACCGGTTTACAAGGGAATCCTCATGAACTCATTGGAGATATCGTTGTCTTCCACAATAATTATACGTTAGGATTAACAGAAGAAAATATTTTAGCTTCTTTGCGCACGTTAGCAACTAAATTAGTGGTCGAAGAGAAAAGCATGCGTCAACATCTTAAGCTAGAGAAAGAAAGTAAATTAGCAGAAATTAAAGACAAGGTTAGCCGTGCCTATGCTATTTTACTGCATTCTTATCAAATTGAAACGGTAGAAGCGTTGGAAGCGGTTAGTTTGATTAAACTCGGGTTAGATTTAAATTGGCTGCAAGGTATTACACAAACAGCTCTTAACGAACTTTTGTTCACTTCGCGTCGCGCTCACCTGTTATGCCATTATGGACAAAAATTAACACAAGAAGAATTGCCGCATCGTCGTGCAGAATTCATTCACAAAGCTCTCAAAGGAGTGGAATTGTTAATTTAACAAAATGGTGCGGAATGTCTGACTTAAATTTTCACACTTTGCATCATAATCTGACAGAAACGTATGCGGCTATTCATGCACAAGTAGATGCGAACGCTCCTCTTCCTTTAGAACCTATTTCTCAGACGTCTGTCTATTATCGAAAAAGTTGGATGGGTCAATTTGTCATTGCTTGGCATCGTTTATGGCGTTGGATTCTTCATGAGCTAACTCCTACTCTTGATACAACCATTCAAAACATGATCAAAGTCTTTGAACATGCTGTTTTAGCCGCTTATGAAGCACGTCAAGAACGTATTTTGTTGGGGATGCATACACTAGATGCCGTTCTTCCTACTCAACCTGTACTTGAACAAAGAACGCGTTATGCTTTGTTTTTAACGAAAGATTTGAAAGGTTCTTGGTGGGAAAATCATCCTGCTTATTTAGATAAATTTGATAAACGGCAACAAGATTCTCTGAATCAAAAACAAGCCATCCAATTAAGGCACCTAGGAATCAATTTTCAGCAAGCCACACATGTTTTTTGGAAGTGGATTTTAAAAAATCAAATAGAAGATAAATGTGCAGCTTTTATCAAAGCCGCACTTCCCAAACAAATCCAGCAGCAAACTTCACCTTTGTTGGATCATGCTTTCTTTAAAACTCTAAAGAAAGAATTTAGATGGCTGTATTTTGAAAGTGTTTTAGAGCAACCTCTCCCGCTTATCTCGCTTGCTAAGCTTCATGATCCTTCTAGCTTAAAACTGGAAGAAAAACAACAACTCACTAACTGGATAAAAGCGATTAATCGTCATCATAACAAGCTTTCACCCAAATTATTTGCGGTTGTGCTAGCAGAAGCTTTGAAGGTCATTCAATTGCAAGGAGCTTCTCCGGTGACTTTGCCGGATATTCTTTATTGGTTATCTCAGCACAATTGTAAATTAGTGGAACAAGAATGCCCTCGACATATGGATTGGCGCGAAAAATTGGGTTCAGGAAGTGTAATCAAATGTAACGGCAAAAATTTGGAATTAGGAAAACAATTGAGTCCAGCTAAAGCCATTGATGATGTTTATAAAATATTCGAGCTAAAAAATTATCCGGATTATGTCGTGAAAATCGCCCATAATCGTTTTCGCTTGCTTGTAGAAGCTAAACAAATAGAAGATGAACAAGCTCACTGGGGTATACGATTTGTTGAAACAATCCCAGATGTAGATGGAGTAGCCGGTTTAGATCAAGAAGGCTTTTGTGTTGTCCAAGAAAAATTGAAAGATGCTTTTGCCGCTCATAAATGGACGAGCAAGGGAGCACTCTTAACTGACGAAGATGAACAATATGCCCTTGTCTTAGCCAATCATCTGTATTGTATGCATCAATGGCAAGCATCTGCTCAAAATCTGTCTTTTGACCATTTGATGTGGGATCAAGAAGGATTTTTAAAAACAACACGTCCTTTGAAAAAAGGGCCTCCTAATTATATTGAATGGGAAGAAGACTGCGTGCGAGCAGCGAAAGGAAATATTCATATCTTAAATTTTCTCATGCATGTATCGAAGCTTTACGAACATGATATGGCTGAATATTATCAAAGAGCCATAGAATATACTTTAGAGACAGGTGAAATCGATTTAGTTGAACGACCGTTACCTATCGGTCATCGTGAGAGCTATTATGAGCAGCACGCTCAACAATTGTGCCAACAAGCTTTAAAATTACGCCACAGTTGTTGTAAACATGTGTTAGCTCATTTGCGTAAAGAGCAAGATACACATAAAACAGCTCAACAAATTGAGCAAAGTGTCATTGATCACATGTTGAAAGTTTATCGTTCTTCTTCTACGCCGGGAAGATTTTCCGATGATTTTCAACAAAATGTTATCTCCGGTATTATAGAGAAGCCAGCTCCTGCGATTCTTCGACCCTTAGATCATAAAGACTACTATCAACGCAAATATGACTTGATGATGCAGAAAAATCGAGCTGTTGTAGAAGCAGACGCAGAAACAGAAGAAGAGCAGATTGAGTAATGAATGCTATTTTGTTAATTTAAAAAACGACAAACGACCCTAACGACAGAGACGACCTTAACGACAAACGACAAAAAGGGCTAAAATCATGATTGTCGTTTGTCGTTAAGGTCGTCTCTGTCGTTAGGGTCGTTTGTCGTTTTTATAGAAGAGTAATGCAGGTGGCATTTCGTCCGGTGACTTTATCGCGTCGGTAAGAAAAATAATCACGTGCATTAGCATAAGTACTTAAGCGTGCAATTTCAATGTGATGAGGAAGAATGCCAAGGGCTTGCAGTTGAAATTCGCTAATTGCCCAAAAATCAAAGTACGTAGGTCGAATTTGAAAATCCCAAAATTCTTCGGGTAATTCTGTACGATAATGGATGAATTCGGCTTCCTCTGGACCTAAACTAGGAGAAATGCAAACTAATAAATCGGCTGGATGAGAGCCAAATGTTTGCTGCATGTGTTGCACAGTCTCTTTATAAATATTCGCTACGCTGCCGCGCCAACCTGCATGCACATTCGCACAAGCATGATGGATAGGATCATAAAACAAAGCAATTTGACAATCCGCATGCTTCATCATGAGGGTTACATGGGAACTAGAGGTAATTAATCCATCGAAATTTGTCAAAATCGGCGGCGAATCTTCTTGCACATGTGTAAGAGCTTTACCATGGCAAGCATAGCTCCACACCAATTGCTTCCACCCCGGGATTTCCCGTTTTAATTGATTTTGAATCAATTGAAAATTAGATGTCACATGTTCTGAGTCATCGCCAATTTGAAAAGCTAAATTGAGACTAGCAAAAGCCCCTTGACTGTGGCCACCCTGCCGTAAGAGCACGGCATGTTTTACCTTAGGAAAATCTGCTAAAAGCTCAAATTCGAGCCATTCAATTTGTTCATATTTGTGACGCTGCATCATTTTACCCAGTTTGGTGAGAATGAGATAAATTTTACAAAACTATTTGATTATTATCTATCTGCCAGTTACATTTTTGTAATTAGCAATTCTTAAGGCATGACTTGAGGACAAGAATAGGAAGATGACATGAAAATTTTGACACTATTGATGACGTTACTTTTACCTTTAGGGCTTTTCGCTGATAATTGCAACATGGATTGTGATCCAGATTGCTTAATTTGTTTTGAATCATGCCAAAAAAGATGGACCCTCACAGTGCGCTGGGCTTACTATCAGCCGGTTTCTAGAGCTCCTACCAAATATTATTCAAAGGCTTGGTTAGATTATCAAGTGGAGGCATCTAAGCGTGTGCATGACTATTTAGAAATTTGGGGAGGCATGTGCTGGATGAATAAGCATGGGCGTATACGTCCAGGCTGTTATAATTATGGATATGACTATGGTTTTAAAAGTAGTACAAAATTATCTGTTTTGCCTTTTAGCTTAGGTGTTAAATTTGTTTATCCTCTCTTTTCCTGTCTTGATTTTTATGTTGGGCTAGGAGCTTGTTATTCATTTTTAGCGATCAATACACACTGTAAAGATGATTATTCTTATTATGATTATCATCGCTCGCCGTTTAAGCATAGCATTCATAAATGTAACTTAGGTGGGGTTGTCAAGTCAGGTTTTCGCTATAATTTATGCTGTACGACGTTTTTGGATTTCTTTGTTGATTATTATGGACAGCGTTTTCGTTTTTCAGATGATCGGTATACGCGATCCATTTTTAGACGTTATCTAGATTGTAGTGGCTATAAGCTAGGAATGGGATTAGGCGTCTATTTTTAATAGAGACAAAAAGTGATTTTTTGGTAATACGCGAAGCGTTTGGAGCCCCCAATCAACTTCGTTGCTAATATCAAAAAGTAACAGTGACCTTTTTGGTAGTTGGTCAAAGTATACTTAATAAAACCAGTCTTTTTAAGCACGCTCTGATCAATTACTAAAAAACAATTTAAAAGAGCGAGCTAATACCATTTCCAGAAAATAACGTCATATTTGAGCTGCGTGAAAGCTCTCGGGATTCAACGATCGCAAATGGGTCAATATCAATGCGATATGGACCCATTTGCGATCGTTGAATCCCGAGGCTTTGACGCGCTCAAACATGACGTTATTTTCTGGAAATGGTATAATAACAATGAATGTATCCGTAAAGTAAAATCATTAATTTAGTATAATGTCTTTTAGAGAGATAATCTCTAGAGGTTAATACTATGAGTAAATTTGAAGGTTTATCCGATGTTCAATGGATGATATTAGAACCACTTCTTCCTGCTTT
>JASBUW010000095.1 GCA_030147755.1 Parachlamydiaceae bacterium | reverse complement strand
AATCGGTAATATTTAAGCTGCATTAGAAACAGGCCGAGACGGCCTGATTACCTTCTTTACCTCGACGAAAGGAGGGGATCTGAACGGTTACAAGTTAAAGATCTCATATGATTACATAAATAATTGGCTTGCATAGAGAAGAAGTCAATCAATGGCTTACTTTATGTACCTGCAAAAACAAGTTAAGCATGGCTTCATTAAACGCTGGAATATCATCTGGTTTGCGGCTAGTTATTAAATGACCATCTTGTACCACTTGCTTATCCACCCAATGTGCACCTGCATTAATGAGATCTATCTGAATAGAAGGCCAAGAAGTCATTGTTTTGCCTCGTACTCCTTCAGCGTTAATTAACGGCCATGGACCATGGCAAATAGCAGCGATGGGTTTATCAGTATCAACAAAATGTTTAATAAAACGAATGGCGGTTGCATTCAATCTTAGGGTGTCTGGATTAGAGACTCCGCCAGGAAGTAATAAAGCATCATAATCTTCCGGACGCGCTTGATCCAATTCTTTGTCCACAGGAAATTCATCACCCCAATTCTTAGATTTCCAACCTTTGACTTTCCCTTTCAAGGGTGAAATTAAAACTGTTTGAACTCCTGCTTGCTCAAGCGCTTTTCGAGGTTCTGTCATTTCGCTTTGCTCAAAACCGTCTGCCACAAGAATAGCCACTTTTAGCTTCTTTTCCATTTGACACCTTCCACAGGTTTTTCTTGATAAATTTTATCTGTATCAAATGAAAATTGTTTTGTCAACACTGTAATTCATTAAAAATATTCTAAAGGCTATCTTTAAATCCTCAATTTGGGTATTTATGGGTATTAATATGGGTATTGTCATGATAGAAAGCGAAACAATCGAAATTACGTCAGAGATATTAAATCTTATCGCAGAGATTGATACATTTAAAGGGGAGTGGAACTATATAGGAAAGCTAGCTCCGGATCGATTATCTGTTCTCAAAAAAATCGCCACGATTGAAAGTATTGGCTCGTCGACGCGAATAGAAGGAGCACGCTTATCCGATCGAGAAGTGGAAGCATTATTATCTCATGTGGAGACAAAATCTTTTGAAAATCGAGATGAACAAGAAGTGGCAGGATACGCGTTTGTCTATGAAAAAATATTTGAACATTTTAGAGAGATTCCTATCACAGAAAATAGTATTAAGCAACTCCATACTTGGTTACTCCAATATTCTGATAAAGATGAAAGGCATCGTGGTGAATACAAGAAAATTCCTATTCGAATTGAAGCTTTTAATGAACACGGCAAAAGTGTGGGAATTATTTTTGAATCCATTTCTCCGTTAGAAACACCGCTTAAAATGGAAGAATTGATTTCTTGGACAAGAAAAACTTTAGAAGAACAAACTTTGCATCCTCTGCTTATCATTGGATTATTTATTGTTATTTTTCTTGCTATTCATCCTTTTCAAGATGGCAATGGACGTTTATCGCGATTAGTGACGACATTGTTAATGATGAAAATGGGTTATCATTATGTTCCTTATAGTTCTATGGAAAGCATCATAGAAGCGAATAAAGAAAGTTATTATTTAGCTCTACAGCGTACGCAAAAAAGTTGGCTAAATCAACAAGTGGATTGGACTCCTTGGTTTCTTTTTTTCTTAAAATGCCTACAGCGGCAAAAGCAGCACTTAGAAGTGAAAATTTCACGAGAAAGAATTCTCATGCAAGAGCTACCAGAGCTTGCAAGACGGATTTTAGAATTGTTGCAATCCCATGGCCAATTGAAAATTAGCGACATGGAAGTTTTAACAAAAGCGAATCGTAATACTTTGAAAAAAGCCTTAGCTTCACTTGTTCAGTCTCATTATATTTCCATTCATGGCAGAGGTAAAGCCACATGGTATACACTATTTTAGTCTGCTCATCTGATTTTTAATTTGTTTTTGCTTAAGTGATCTTGTATAAGCCTGCTATATATAATATGCTCTATACTAAGGATAAAATTATGACGCAAACAACCGCTCAGCTTTTAGTGCAATGTTTAGAAAATGAAGGTGTTAAATTTATCTTTGGTATTCCTGGAGAAGAGAATATTTATTTCATTGATGCCTGCCATTCTAGTTCTATCCGTTATATTTTAGTGAGACATGAGCAAGGTGCGTCTTTTATGGCTGAGATTTATGGACGTTTAACAGGTTCTCCCGGAGTTTGTTCAGCGACTTTAGGACCAGGCGCCATTAACTTGGCATTAGGAGTAGCGGATGCTTACGCAGATGGAATTCCTGTTATCGCTTTAGCAGCGCAAGTAGGCTTGAATCGCATTTTTAAAGAAACCCATCAATTCATTGATTTACAAGCTCTTTTTTGCCCCATTACAAAATGGAGTGAAACGATTGTGAATCCTTTGGCAACCCCTGAAATGATACGCAAGGCTTTTAAAATCGCTTGTAAAGAGCGGCCGGGTCCTGTTTTCTTAGCCATGCCTGAAGATGTAGAAAAATTTGAAATCACTCCTTCTTTGCATCCTCTTAAAGTCAATCAAGTTTTTCAAGGAGATGCTAATCAAAAGCAAATTGAGCGAGCGCTTGACTTAATTCATCAATCTACAAAACCGATTATATTAGTGGGCTATGGGGCTAGCCGTCATCATATGCAAAATGAATTAATTCAATTTGCTGAGAAACTACAAGCACCTGTTGTGACGACTTTTCAAGCTAAAGGAATTTTTCCTGATGATCATCCGTTAATGTTGGGGACCATTGGTTTTATGGTCCATGATATTACCAATTTTAGTATGGATCAAGCAGACTTGATTATTACCATTGGGTATGAATTAGAAGAATATGCGCCTATTCGTATCAATCCTTCTAGCAAAATTCCTGTTCTCCACATTCATTCTTTAGCAGCTGAAGTGGATGAAAATTATATCGTTTCAGTGGGCATATTAGGTGATATTAGATTGTGTGTCGCTACTCTAACCGCTCAATTGCCGCAGCTCCCAAAAGAAAGGATTTTTCCTTCTAAAATCACCGAATTAATTCAACAAGAATTAGCTTTTGGAAAAAGTTCTCAAGATTTTCCCTTAAAGCCCCAAAAAATGGTAGTGGATATTCGAGAAGCCTTAGGACGAGAGGATATTGTGCTTGTGGATACAGGAGCTTTAAAAATGTGGATGGCAAGGCTTTATCCTACCTATTTTCCCAACACATGTATCATTTCTAATGGCTTAGCTACAATGGGATTTGCTTTACCGGGAGCCCTAGCTGCGAAATTAGCTTGCCCAGATCGAAAAGTCTTAGCCGTTATGGGGGATGGATCTTTTTTAATGAATGCTCAAGAAATTGAAACAGCTATTAGAGAAAATATTTCGTTCGTTATTTTAGTTTGGGTAGATCAATGTTATGGACTCATCCGGTGGAAAATGAATCTTGAATTAAACCATTATTCCCATGTTGATTTTACCAATCCTGATTTTGTTAAATTTGCTGAAAGCTTCGGAGCCAAAGGTTATCTCATTCAACAAGCAGATGAATTACTGCCAACTTTAAAGAATGCTTTGGAAAGCGAGGGTGTGTCAATTATTGCTTGCCCTGTTGACTATAGTGAAAATGATAAGCTAACAGATCGGTTGGGGAATTTAAATGCAGTCATCTAGTTATCTTAGCCTACCTGTTATAACTGATGACCTTGGGAAACGAAGTTTTTTAAAGTAAAAGCAATAAATCTTGTATAATAGTCTTTTTTTACTGTAAACATTTAGAAGCAAGTTTTTTTAAAATAACTTTTTTAATTGACTATTTATAGTGTTTAATCTATCTTTATTGTTTTTATTGTATATTTATACTTAAAACAAATAAAGGAAAAATTATGTGGTCCACATCCAGCTCTTCTTCATCCAGTTCCTCTTCATCTCAATTTGATCTTCTCGCACCTTTACACCAACTCTTAAATACAATTCCTTTAGTAAAGATAAACAAAAAGCAACAATCCGACATCGACACTAATTTAATAATTAAATGTTTAGATAATTGCTGCAAAAAAATTTATCCTCAAATAAAAATATCTAGAAGAACAAAGCCAGCTTCTCAAACGGGCAAATCGTTGGTAACTGCACATGCGCAAAAAATAATTAACGCAATGAACAGCCTATTGGCAGAAGCAGGACCTCATAGTGAAAATTTAAAAGGCCGCATACTAGAGGCTATCTCTGATAAAATCGAGCAATTCAAGGACAAGGACTTTTTAGCCAGACTGCGAATAACGGAAAGCCATTCATCAACTATTCAAACAAAAAGTAAAAAAAGAAAAAGTTCAGATGTCAGTGTACAAGCAACCGCACAGGCTGTAATAGGAGAAAAGGCTAAAGTATCCAAATCAAAAGTACCCAAGCTTAGCGAATGCACAACGAGTTCAACTTGGCAAGATGAACTAGATCTTAAAAGAAGACTGGGTATACCCGAAGATGTCGAGTTGACAATGGAACAAATTCTCAATCTCACTTCCTCTGAAGAACTCATTTTGAGTGGCTGCATTTCCTATCATACCGCCATTCTTTTGTCTCAACCTCATATTGCCAATCTTAAGATCTTGATGGAAACAAATGTATGGCCTGATGATAAATACGTGCCTCAAACAACAAAAGTATGCTTTATTTCCAAGCAATTGGCTTGTTTTTCCTCAGCATTGGTAGTAGGATTAGTACTTAGCGCTTATATACCCTTCAGAAAGGCTTTCAATTTATCGCCTGAAAACATTGCCATTCTAGAACAAAATCAAGATTTGGTGATGTCATTTTTTGAAAAATTAAAAAGACCTGTAACTGACTTAGATCAAGTAAATTTTAATGCAAAAAATATTAAAAGGCTATCCTCTTCTATTACTTTGCATATGGCCGGTCAAGCACCATTAAAAGAAATAATCGAAATGCCGAATCAACAATTTCAAGAGTTAACAAGCAGATTGTTTGAAAAAGGATTTAAATACCTTTTTGATGGAACTCCTTCTTCTTTTTCTGCCCAAGATATCCTTTCTTTACCAGAGCCTACTGTAGAGATTGCCCAACAGTCCCTCTTATTGGATCTTATTGGGCAACTAGAAGATATAAAACATTTAACAGATTTAAACGAAGAGCAGCTGATTTCGCTTTGTACATCCGATGTTGATTGGAAAAATCTTTTAAGTACAAAGGCGCCAAAGGGAGATGAATATGATTATAAATATTTCCTCTATAGATCCCTTAAAGATGGCTTACTCAGTCTAAAGCAATTCGTAGGGATGACACAAGCAGATATACAAATCCTTGATTCACTACTTAAAAATTATCCTATAAGAAAGCTCTTTGAATTAGGATTTATTGTTCCTGGGAAAAAAAATCCATTCATACACGCAGCTTTTAACAATTTAAAAGAGTTTGTGAAAACACCAGCGATAATGCGTTTAGATAGTTTTACAGTACTAAACTTGATTGAAAATAAATGTGCTACTATCTCTTTTATTTTAAGCATTAGTGATGAAGCTTTCAATAAGTTGGAAAATTTACATTTGCGTAAGGATTTATCAAAGATAAAAAGCGCAACAGAATTTGAATATTTCTTTTCAAATGTTTCGCATAGCAATAGTAAATTTTAAAGCGCGGGCTGGTAAACTTGAGAGTGTCGTGTGCATCAATTAAAATTTTGATGCACACCATAATTTATTATCTATTCTAACTTTTTATTTAGAGAAAGATAATCCAGAGAATTAAAGTCAGGTGTTTGCCATTCTTTAATTTTCTCGAGATATAACAGACTTTCGCTCAGAAAAAAGTCTGCAGCAATTCCTTTTGCTAATCGAGTCGCTCCTACACTTAATCCTGGAATGTCACCGCTTAGCAATCCATGGCTGAGGGAAGCGCCATAATTAAAACAATGAATGTTCTTTAAGAAAGGAGCCGTACCAGGTGTAGCTTCCAAAAATTCAAAATGATTTCCTAGGTAAGGGAAATATCTAAATTTAGGAAATTCTTGTAATAGCTCTTTTGGAACATGATTTTCCCATAATAAAATGGCATCTCTGATTCCATCCAATTCGGCACGTTTAGTGAGGTCAATGTCATAACCTGTAGCCATAATGATGAAATCGACCTCTAAGGTTTTCTTGTTGGTATGAAGAAGGAGTGTATTCTCATTATCCACCATATGTTCAATATGCGTATTGTAATGAATATGAAAATTTTCAAAATCTTTAATACGTTCAACTGCCGCTTTACTAGGATCAACAGCCCCTTCTTTAAGAGCTGCTGCAAAAAAAAGACAGCGCATTTCATCTGACAGAAGGTAAAATCCGTTTTCTAGTCCCGGGTAAGAAAAGCGTGAAAATTTATTGATCTGCGAAATTGCTGAACGTCGCACGAGCATTTCAACGGATTCTGCTCCATTTTCTAATGCTACGCCTGCAGCATCAAAAGCGGATGAACCAGCTCCAATAATAGCAATGCGCTTATGATAAAAAAATTGTGGATCAATCACTTCTCCCGTATGCGCATAAAAACGCTTGGGAATCTTTTTTAGATAAAGGGGAGTGTCAAAACCTCCTGAACCTTCTCGGCCGGTCGCTAATATGACTTTGCGCGCATAGACAGTTACCGGATGCCCTTCTTGATGAAAAGTGAGCTCTAGTAAATTTGCTGAAGGATTGAGTTTGACAAGAGTCATCTTATTCTCAATAGGTAATTTCAAAACACGGCGAAACCAACCCAAATAATCTTGCCAAAGTTTTGTAGGGCAATAGATAAGTTTTTCCCAACTTTCTTTTCCATATAATGCTTCATACCAACTAGCAAATGTTAAGCTGGGAATACCTAAAGAGGGTCCCAGAAATCTTTTATCCGATCTGAGCGAATTCATGCGCGCGTATTTGATCCAAGGACCTTCTAGATTTTGAGGATTTTCATCAAAGATCTTATTGTTTGAGATTCCTTCCTTCATTAAAGCAAAACTAGCGGCCATTCCTGCCATGCCGCCTCCAATGATAGCAACATCTAGAAAATCTGTATTTGCCATTTCAGATGGTTCGGATGGATTGATCACCCAAGGGGATAAAGGAATATTAATCTTCAAAAGATCATTTTGAACTTGAAATTCTAGCGCTTTAAGGTCTTGATTACCCATCATATAGTTTCTGGCCAACAAGAAGATTTTGAAAAAGTGTTAATCTATTAAATACATAACTTAGAAACACATAAATTTGAAGATACAACATAAGCTCAAATCATAGAAGATAAGCAAATGTTATACAAATATCATTAAAATTAATAATTGACAACTAAATATGTTTTAATTATAATAAATTTAATAAGAGAGTATATAATATGATAAGTTTGTTAGTTCACTTCATTTTTTCAAAACACACCATCTGTGGAGCTTCTTTCGTCAAAGAGCCACGAATGGGCTAATTCAGGCAGTATAAGCCTGGAATAGTCCCATTTCTATTTAATCAATCAAAAACATTTCAAATATTAAAGTTTAAAATGAGGTGTGATATGTTAAATGAAAAATTATATTTTATTCATAATTTTGACGCAAAAATGCACTATTCAATATATTATTCATTATTAGAATTGAAAGAGGGTGATGGAATTTGTATTAACGATTCAGTGCAAGGTAAAAAATGTAATCTGCGTGCGCTTGGCCGATGGAATTTTATTGTAGCTGACGAAGATTATTCTTGTGGAATTTATCATGCTCTTGAAATGATCCGTCAAAGTATTTTTTCTGCAATGGAAAATAATAAAAACAGCGTTGATATAGCTTTGGTACCTACCAAAAGTGATTCGGATGCGTGTTATGTCTTTAATTATGAAAAAGAGTTTGAAAATTCCATAAATATTGAGCGATTAAAGAACATCAACATATTGCCCGAAAACCATAAAGATAATGAGAGTTGTAAATGTGATACAAAAATTTCTAAACAAATTTTCTTTAAAGTAATTAAACCAGTATTGGAAGAAATGTTCAAAAAAAAGGATTATCAAATAACTACAAAGGTATTTAAAGACAAAATAGTAAGTGAACGTTTTGGGCAGTTTTTGATTAGTTCTAAACGAGATTTGAGTGTAATCCGCATCGAATGGCATATGGATAAGTTTTTTAATGACTTGATTAGGGATCAAGAGGATGCTGAAATAGAACTTCAATTAATAGCATAAATAGTCGGTTTCTTTTTAACACAAACACCCATTTGACCTATTTGGGTGTTTGAGTTAAACTAGAGCTGAGGATAACATGAATGAGCAAACTTTAAAAGACCGTCTTCAGATCATTTCGAAAGAGAAAGGCATCCAACAGCCTCACATGTACTCCTTTTGAATTCAGGATTTAGGCCCGAAAATTAATGCGTTGCTTCTATTGCTGACTAAATGGTTAAATTAACTACAATTGGTGGGTTGACTGGGCGGTAATTCTTATCAACATAGCTGCAGTTTATATACGTTGTCCCTGCAATTTCCTTTTTACAATTTCCTCCTTCATGAATATGCCCAAAACAATGAATTCTCGGCTTTATTCTTTTCTGAACCTGTTCCAAAAGGTCTTGACAGCCCACATGTTGTTTATCATCAGTTTCATCAAATATGCCGTAAGGTGGTCCATGGGTGACAAGAATGTCAGTGTCAGAGGGAATCAAATCCCAGTGTTTTTTTATACTCTTTCCTCGACTTCTCATAAAATACCAATCGAGATATGTAGGTGTATAAGGAGAACCCCAAATTTTTACTCCCTCGAATTCAAAGCCTGAATCACAGAGATAATGAATCCCGATGGATCCACCTTCGATGACAGCTTTTCCCAATTCAAGCAATCCCTCTTGATAGTCGCAATCAAGTAATCCATCGTGATTACCGCCGATAACAATTTTACACCGATAAGCTAGATTGTTGAGCCATTGCTTAAATCTCTCATAGTCGTCAAGGGTATCTTGGGCTGTGAGATCACCGGCGATGAGAAGCAAGTCTCCACCTGGCAGACTGGGTAAGAATCCATGAAGATCGCTTATACATGTAATACAGATCATAGTAAGGTTCGTGTTACTTGATTATGATTAAATATTTTATTTGTGACTACAATCGACGCCGAGCATCACATATTTAGGACTACCAATTCGTGCTTTAAACCATGCGAAGACTTATTAATAGCAGGATTGATTTTAAGCTGACATCCCATTTGCTCTCCTAGCGCAGATGACTCCCGGCAATGATTCGCTCTACTTTTAGTGGATGACAAACGTTGGTAAACCATAGCTTTTGCATCAATCAATCTTTTCTCGATGATCATTAATGCCTGCTTAGTGTCACTATTATATCCTCTTTTAAAAGCTTGAATTTTATTGCAATAGCCTTTTGCTATGCCTATAAAAAAAGAATTTTTTGCAATCATCCCTTTTAAATTAGTAGACTGCTGGGCTTGCTTCCATAATTTATCCAATTCATCCTGCAGAACGCTTGCCACATATTCGGCAATCTCTACATTGACCGCATTTCCCAATATTTCAAGATAGACAGAATCTCTCGCACGACTATAGATGATATTAACAAAAAAAGTTTCCAAGATGCGTGCAATAGAACGCATTTTAGCATTTTCTTTTTTTTGCTTCATGATGCGCTTAAGAAATATTTTTTCGTCGTCTTCAGCGTCTATATATTTAGATTCAATATTGTGCTTCAAAAGGAGTTGTTGCGATTTAATCATTGCTTGCTCTGCTTCATTTTTGTTACTGCTAGTTGCTAGAGCCATCAATTTTCGAACTTTCCTAAAAACACTACTTTCTTCTATAGCAGAAGCATTTTGTTCATCTTCCAAGCAAAAAGTAGCCTGATAAACTTCTTCTCCCCATCCCATTTGTTGGCAAAATGCTCTGAATTCAGCAGCATGTGGTTGAACTGTTTCTCCATAGTTGATAAAAGTCATGTAGTGCGCCAACTCATGCCTGATTATATGGTGCAGCTGTTCCTTATTTGTGTACATGAGGCATTCGTGAAAACCGAGTTCATAAAAATTTGAATCAAAATATCCCAACATGCTTTTATTGTTGTAAATCACAACTTTGATAGGATAGGAAAATTCTTGTCTTCGGTCATAAAAACGATCGCCTAAAACTTTTAGACGAATTTCTTTGGATAAAACACTTTTTATAGTGCATTTGATTTCATGAATAAATTGAATAATTTTTTTTGAATAAACGATCATTTGACAAAATAAACCTTTGTTTTTTTCTTAATTAAGGAAAATGCATAACCTCCCTTATTTCAGACTAATTTCATTATTCGATTGCTGCTTTCAGGCATTCTGCAGAGCAAGCGCATCCATATTTTTCCCTCAAATCTTCTGCATCCTGCGAAAGATAAATTTGCCATCCATCAGGAGGGAGATAGCCATTTATTGTTAAACTTCCGGTAATTTCTTTACCACAATAGTCACAACGATATACACCTACATATCCCTTCCTAAGGGTATCAAATGTCAGACCACGCTCTATTAATCTCTTTATATGATTATGATCAACGTGATGATGATTGATGAAAGTTAAATATTCTTCACCAGGAACTACTCCTCGATAATCTTCATGAAAAATATAATAAATTCCATATTGATGTTCTTCATCATCCATTTTTTCTAGATGGGATAATTTTTCAGCTAAATTTTCTAAAGACGTATAGGTGCACTGCTCAAAATCATTGAAAAAGATCACAGGATAATCTACAGAGGGAATTTCTTTTAATTTGATATTTGCAGAGTCATCAATCCATTCATGAGAAGTAACAAAGAACACATATTTCTCAGCTTCTATTCGTTCTTTAAAAACTCCGATGATTGAAGGTTGTAGAGTATTGGAAAACTGAAAAAAAATGACCCACATTTTAATCCTCTGCTCCTACAGTTAATTTATTGGTAAGTATGAGAATATACATAAATCATGTAAATCCATAGAATTGAACGTCGATATGCCAACATGGAGTATTATATTCAATAAAAGGTGTGAATACAGCTCAAGTGCTTTTTTGTTAGTGACCTTTATTAGCTCTTGGCTTTGTAAATGAATCTCTACAATTTGAATTCTTATTTACTATAATATAAAGCAGCTTCAGCTTCAATTAAGATTTAGATGATTTCCGAATATCCCTTACGATATGCAGTTTCTATGAGAGTTGATGGAGAAAAATGTTGTCCACATAATTTTGTTCCTGCTGAAATTAATATTCTCATTCCCTCTACGTTATTAGCCTCTACGGTGAATAGCCTTTTGTACTCACTAAAGGCATCATTATCATCTGAGGCTGATACATCTAC
Source organism: Parachlamydiaceae bacterium (assembly GCA_030147755.1). Taxonomy (GTDB): domain Bacteria; phylum Chlamydiota; class Chlamydiia; order Chlamydiales; family Parachlamydiaceae; genus JASBUW01. Next base: position 18,712 of record JASBUW010000095.1, on the reverse strand, counting down.
ATTTTCGAATCTTTTCTTCATCGAAGGCATCGTTTTTAAAATACGTGAGCAATTCAATACATATTTAATCCCTTATTTAAATAATCATCTGAACCATGTCATTGTATAGCTTGAATTTGGTCTATCCAATAGTGAAAAAACTCTTTGGACCACGTTCTGCTAATTACTTCTTGGTCGCGCACAAAATGAATGATGTCTTCAATTGCTGCAGAAACATCTAATTGATCAATACGTTCCCTAGCCATTTTTAAGAAAGCAGAATGACTTAAAACTTCTTCTTGTTGATTCAGCTTTGAAAAGAGAGTTAAATTTAAAGGCGTTTTTCTTCTTATGAACCATACCATATCATACCAATCTCTTCCTTTGACACGTCCTTTCCATGCACGAAAAAGAGCGGCATGCATTTTGCCGGCAAAAAGATTTTCTTCATTGACACATCTAATGGAAACGGGCAGAGGTTGAGATAAAAATTTCTGTTCGTAAGCATATTCTAAAGCTGGATCTGTATCAATCTCTACTCTAATACGAATCGTCGTTTCGGGATGTATTTCTTTTAGCAGATTGGAATGCACGCCAATTTTTAAAAGCTCTTGAACGGTGGGTGTTTTCAAGAAAGCAGACTTAATGGCCGTTTGCGTCTTTTTTTCTTTTTCTACAAAAGACACATCAAATCCAAAAGAAGAAAGCTCAGTCTTAATTGCATGACCAAAAGGTTCCCAATTCCATTTAGAGTTAGGGGAGAGTAGTGTAAAATCAAGATCTTCAGAAAAACGATCGAGGTTGTAAAAGATACGTAGAGCTGTTCCTCCATAAAAAGCTGCATGCTCAAAAAATTTTCCACGCCAAAGTCCTACAAGTGCAATTTCCTGCAAAATTTCACGCAGGGCTTGTTCGTGTTCTTGTAAAGAACGACATTCATATCGTTCTAACATTTGTTTAATGGCGTTATTCATTATCCCTACATTGTATAAGATGTTTAATGGCGCTGTGAGGACGAGCTTCGTAAATTTCCTTTAGTAGTTCAAAATTAAGACGATAAAGATCTTCTTCTTCCACACGTAAATCTTCAAATAAAATTTTTTTAAAATGCTTTTTGGATGAAAAACTCCCTCTGCGTAAAACCAATAAATCTACTAAGGCCTTTTCTTTAGTCGCAAACAAAGCTTGCTGTGTATCGGAAAATTTAATCAAAGTAATCCCCACAGAAAAAACTGGTAGGGGAAGATGGTGATAAGTGAAAAGTCCAACTGGTGTTTGAAATTGCCTAGAACGTTGAGTGGTGACACTTGTAACAGTGGTTACTTTTTCTGGAATTAAACGGTAATATTGACACGCCCATTCTAAAGAAATATAAGAGGGACCATAAATTATATTGGCTAATACTTCAGATGAATAAGGTTGCCGTGCAAAATTTTTCCCAAAAATATAAATGCCTTTCTTCACGCGAATTAAAGCTTTGATCTTCAGAAGGTGGTTTAACTTCACGCGTGGATTTTTATAAAACTTGAGGCAATCCATGACAAAGCCATACTCTAGCTCTTCACTAGGAGCCTTTTTTAATAAGATGGCAAGTGCTGGGTCAATTCCAAAAAACCTTGTCATATTTAACCTATAAGTTAATTTTAAATTAACATACTGGTTATTTTTAGTCAATTTTAATTGCTTGAATCTTATTGCAATTAATAGCAAGTTCTCCAGAAGCTTCTAATTGGTAAAGAAATCTTTGCTGGTTAATGTCTAACTTACTATAATACAGGGTCGAATAATCGATGCGTCAAAGTTGTTTGTCGACTGTTTGATCATCTCTCCAATTTCTTAAGCAAATAGAGAATCGTTTAAAAGAAATCTTAAGATAACAAAAATTTTTGAAATTTTTAAGTTGGGAAAACGATGAAAATAATTTGCAATATTTTTTAGGGAATACAAAATAAATAAGGTGAAATAAATGAATTTTCTTCCATCAATTCCTCCTCGCTCAGATTTTTGGAAGCCGCTTAGTCCACTTTTTAAAAATAGAGTGGATGCAGGTCAACTTCTTGGTAAAAAAGTGGTAGAAACTTATGAAAAAGAAACTTTGCAAGGCGTTGTTGTATTTGGTCTAATACGTGGTGGCGTGCCTTTGGCTGAAGCTGTTGTCAAACAGATAGAAGGAAAAGCAACTCTTGAAAATCTAAATGTGGTTGTCTGTCGAAAAATTCCACGATTAGATAACAAAGAATTTGCTATTGGATCAATTTCTGAAGATGGTGCTGTTACATTGAATTCAGAAGTTGAAGCTGAAACTCCCGAAATGCAAGCTCATATCGAACGTGTAAAAGTAGAATTAACAGATCGGATAAACTTATTTCGGAGTAATCAACCTTTTCCAAATCTTACAGCTAAAACAGTGATCATTGTCGATGATGGTTTAGCGAGCGGAAGAACAATGTGTGCAGCGGTTAATTCAATACAGAAATTGTCAGGTGGTGTATTTCGGCGAATGATTGTGGCTGTTCCAGTCTCTTCATTGAAGGCAAAAAACTTTTTATTGGAACAAACGAAATTAAAAGAAGAGGATATTTGCATTCATACCTAGCGAAGATTCCTCCTGGCAACTTTTGGGATATCGAAGATTTTTACGAGAATTTTCAATCTGTCAAAAAAGAGGAAGTAACCACTATCATGAATAGGAGACAGTAAGTGCTTCAATTAAGATTCCAAAAACAGGACTTTTTGAAATAGTAGATTTTAGTCTGATAATATATGTTATGTTAAATTTTTAACTGCTTTTTAAAGAGATAAAAATTTAGGATTTGCTGAGCTTGTTGCTTTCACTAAACAAAGTGAAAGCAACAGAATTTTAGATTTTTTTAAACTGTATCTAAACTTTCATAATAGGTTCCAGGAATAAAGATTCCTGCATTATCTGTCTGTATTGACCAAAACTATGCATTTTCTTCCAATGCCTTAACAATTTTTCGTGTGATTTTTTCATGTTTAGAGCAAATGTCCTCTAAAGAATAAGCATCTAAATCAATATTAAGCGTTAACTCTAAGTATTCTCTAAAAGATAAACCAGACAAACGGTAAACGATGGCACGTCTTGTTAGATCATGCGTCCCTCTATGAATTTCCAAAGCTGAACTTCTAGAGGCTAAAACTTTGAGGTTGGGAAAAGTATCATAAATACTTTTAAGCTCTTTTGACCAATCCGGGTATTTATGTATCTCATCAATAGCGATCCACTCCCCTCCATAAGCTTGAAACTGTTCTGCAATTACATAAAGAGAAGTTAACCCCATTTGAAAATGGTCTGCCTGAATATAAAGGATTCTTCTATCAAAGATGTCTCCTTTAACATAATCAAGAAGGGCTTGCACTAGTGTAGTTGTTTTACCAACACCTCTTTGCCCAATAATAATGGATAAGCGGTGGTTAAATTTTGTGGAGCGAAATTTAACCATTGTTTGGATTGCAATCCTATTATTGCATATAAAATCATGGAATGCAATCCGTACTTTTTCAATAAATTTACAAAATAAAAGCGATAAAATATTTTAGCGCTTTGATATTTTTATAAATTCTTCTTCAGCACAGGTGTTAAAGTTGAGAAATAAAATTTATTTAGGAAATTCTGTTGGCGCCTGAAAAGATTGCCAACCTGTTCCATTCAGAGCTTTTAAAAATTCAAGTAAGTGCTTTTTTTCTTCTGCTGATAAATGTAAGGGTTTGATCAAAGGATGTAAATTTTTATTGGGAATTCCACCTCGATCATAATAGTCAATGACTTCCTCTAATGTTGCAAGACTTCCATCATGCATATAAGGATAAGAATGCTCAACATCTCGTAAAGTAGGCACTTTAAAAGCCCCCCAATCTTTCTCATCCTTTGTAATGGCATAGCGACCAGTATCGGGATTTTCTTTGTCCATTCCAATACCAATATTTATAAAGCGGTCATCAGAAAAATTAGCCCCTGAATGACACTCGATACAGCCTGCTTTTTTATAAACTTCAAAGCCTTTAATCTGTTCTCTATTCATCGCTTTGGAATTTCCTGCACGATAATAATCATAAGGACTTCCACCCGATAGAATGGTTCTTTCAAAAGTTGCAATTGCTCTAGCAATATCATCAATGCTCATTTCATCGCGCCCAAATACTTGTTTAAATAATACTCTATATCCCACAACTTCTCTAATTTTATTGACACATTGCTTATACGCCTCATGAACATCCTTAACATTTGACATCTCTTTTGTATTTGCTAAAGGCCCTTTAGCTTGTTCTTCTAATGAAGTAGCTCTACCATCCCAAAAAAGAAAACGAGAATAAGCCGCGTTAATGATGGTTGGACTATGACGCGTTCCTTGTTGATGCCCTATTCCAATAGGAAGCATTTTACAATCACTATAAGCGCAAGGAATGTTGTGACAACTTGCACATGAAATGGTTCCATCTGAAGAAAGTCTTTTATCAAAATAGAGTAAACGTCCCAGTTCTGCTTTTTGCTTTGAATAAGGATTATCTTTTGGCCAAAGAATAGAAGGTAATCCAAAAGGTGGATTGAGTTCTTCAGGAAAGATTTCTTGCGAATATTGCATTTTCTTCATTCCCAAGAAAATAGAAAACAAAATAAGCGGAATAAACAAAAATAAGAAAGGTCGATAGAATCGACTAACCTGAATTTTGGAGTTTTTTCCTTGTAAATTAGTCATTTTATGGCGAAGCTTGTTTTTTTTGTTTGGAGTCCTATTTATGAAGATATTGCCTTCAAACAAAAAAAGCAAATTGCACTCACAAATTTTCTAGCTTTTAGCCGGAAGGACTATTTAAAAAGAACAACTTGTGCGTAATTAAAAGCTGGTAATAAGCAAAAAATGATTCGTTAGATGATTCGGATATATTTTTCTCATCATATTCCCCCTGTTTTAGGAGCGCATTCTATTAAATCTCAAACTGGACTTCTTAAACAAATGTAAATAATCTTTTGTAATTGATCAGCGCTTCATGTATATGTTATTTTTTTAATTATGCTCTTTTGCTTTAAATTTATTTTTTAAGTATTTTATTTGACATTAGTTCGATCAAAGTTTAATATAATAATAGAATGAAATCTAAAGTTGATGGTTTATTAATTCTGGTTAGAGGTGTTTTATGGTTTGGCATATTAGTGATGGTTTTTCTGGTTACTATCAGCAAATAGGGGGTCGAAAAGAAGTAAAAAAAATAAAAAAATTAAGTGATAAAATAAATAATAAAATTTGGGCTATTATTTTTTATGCAAATGATAGTCATCAAGTTGAAAGTTATTTGAATAAAATTAATGAATTGCTTCAAAGAATAAGACAAATAGACTTAAGCCATTTTGAAGACTATGGTGAGAAATATATCCATGAGAATATCGAAAATATTGTGACACAAATTGATTATATAAGAGCTTTACATTTGACGCGTTCTATGACTGTTCAAGAGTTCCGCGATTTTCTTCATGAAGAATTGGAATCACAAAAAAATCAACAGAAACTAAATGAAAAGTGCGCCTTGTTTCAATCTCCCTTAAAGAGCTTATTTCATCGAGCTACGGGTTTTCCTCCAAATTACTTAGATATTGATTTTCTCAGCTCTTGGTCAGCAGCTTTGGATCATTTGATCGCTATCTCTCCTGATTATTCTTTATCAGCTGCTCTAGAAGAAATGGCAAAAAGATATATAGATTCATTAAGCTTGGCTCAAATCAAAAAGTTATGGACTTTAGCGACCCTAACGCATGGATACAGATACACTTTTTCGCAGGCCCAATATCTTGAAAATAAATTAAAAGAAAATCCAGGTTATAGTGTTCTTTTACTAGACGATCACGATTGTTTTCACTTGACTTATTCTGAATATGATGAAAAAGGAGAAGTGCGCATTTATAAATATAAATTCAAAATTGAAGATGAGATTCAAATTCTGGGAGAGCAAGGCGAAGTCATAGCGACAAAAGATTTAAAGTCTTGGCAACATGAAGTGAACCTGAAGAGGCCTTTGTATTGGAGAGTAGATGGAGCTAATCTCTTAAGCCAAGTTTTAGATACTGATCAAGCAGCAATTTTGAAAGACATCGATCAGTTAACAGATTTACTTGCTAATAAAGAGCCTTCTTTTTTCGAGAAAAACATAGCAGATTTGCAAACGAAATTTGATTATTTTTTCTCTCCTTCTTATATGCCAACTACAAGTAGAGATAAAATTAAACCTTTAATAAATTTTTATCAAAATATATTAACAACACTTGTAGGAGTGCGCTTTAAAGATCGTAGCGATTTCATGCAAAATGGCATGCATGCCGTTGTCAAGAATAAAGAAATAGATTGGTTTTCGCTGACAGGAAACGAAAAAGAAGCCCTTATACAAGGAGATATGACAAGAGTTTACAATTCAATCGACATTCCCTGCAATCAAAAGTTGGTTGTTTACACTTTAGTAGTGCCTGACGGTTCCGGAGATTATAGTCATCACATGAATACCCTCAATGTTTTGCTAAAGGATAGAGCGCAGTTTAATATTCTTTCTGTGTTATTGATAAGAGAAGATAAAAAAGAGGAGTTACTTCAAATGATGCCTCCTCCAGTAGATGCAAGGCTAACACAACTTATTGAATGTTACGATGCTAATACAGCTTTAGATCTGGTGCCCGATCTTCCCTTCCCACTCAATAATACAGAATGTCTTGAACCCTATAAAGATGCTGCTTGTATGGTAGAGGTCTCTTATTCCGGTAACAGATCAGGTGAATTGGCTCATCATTTAAACAACCCGCCATCAGCTATTTATCCTGAATATGATGTGATGCCTTTTAAGGCGAGAGAGGAAAGTCAATATGCTAGAAAGAAAATACCAGGGACAGGCCTAGAAAATGATTATTTTCCTCTTGGTCTTTTTCCAAGAGCAGGCTTATTTATTAATGAAGCGTTAGATCAAGCTTATAAAAAGGGAGAGGAAGGGAGATGGGAAGCATTGCAAGCTTTGCCTGTTTCGATTAAAACTCTTCTTTTTGATTCCTCTTCTCCCTTAGAAATGAATGAACTGAAAGAATTTGATAAGAGCAATGAATTATTGATCTGCTATTTTAGACACCTTTCTACGCAAAGAAAGTTTATAGATAGTGCGGTTGTTTCTTCTGATAGCAATAAAAATGTGAATATCATCGCAAAACATCCTGTGAGTCGCTTAGATATAAGTTTGTCGTTTTTAGCACAATACAACGTACATAAAATAACAGTTTATCGTTTAGATGGGGAAAAAACTGTTTACCATACTCGTCTAAATCAAGGGCGAGAATTAAAAATATTTAATCTGTTTCCTTTGGAGCAACAAGATTTTTTTAATTTAAGTCTTTTATGTAATGGAAGTTTAATAGGTACAACAGGTGATGCTTCACTTTCAGAAGGAATAGCGAGAGGAAAGCTTGTCTTTCACGAAACGGCACGTTACAAAGATGATCCTTTTAACTCTTTTATAGGCGTAACGACTTCGTTTCAACGGTTGGCTAGGTTTTATGTAGAAAATGGAAAGCCTTTTGAAGATTATCTTGATTTGGTGAGAACATTAACTGAAAAACCAAAAGTTGAAAATCCTATTTTTAATTCTGTTCTCTACCGCGAAATGGCAGGAAAAATGGCAAAAAGCCCTTTTGTCCAGCTAGGGATGCAGGCTGCACGCAAAGCTTTATTAGAAAATAATACGATAGCAGATTACATAGGAGGGGGCATTCGAAGAGCTATTTCATTAAAAAATTTAGATAAGGGAATATTAAATTCTATAGAAAATTCAGCGGTGATAGCACATGATTCATTCATGCCAATAGCACGAGAAACGATTATCACATTATTTAAGGAAAGATTATTCAATTTAATAGAAGAAAAGGAGGCATCTTGAAACTTAAAGCGAACTATTAGAGCCTGCTAGCAGCTTCTCTAAAGTTATATATTAATTTTCTAGCAATTTATGCTTTTAAAAGAATTTAAGAACTCTTGCATCTCTAAATAAGCTTGATGTTCTTCGGCGAATAAATGAGGGAAAAAATAAAATCCGTGAGGCATCCCTTCATAAACATAAAGTAAACATTTTGTGTTATTTGAGAGTTGAAGTTTTTCTGCAAATGCTTGTGTGGAATCAATCACAGGATCTTCTGTACCTACAATTAACAGAGTGGGAGGATAGTGCGATAAATCTCCAAGAAAAGGAGTGACATAAGGATGTGTCCACAAATCGGGTTGAGGCACATAAGCCCCTCTCATAAATCCAATAAAAGCCGTATCATAGACTATCCCAAGTGGTGCGAGTCGATTAAAAGAAGGATAATTTTCAAAACGCATGTCAAGAACGGGACCAAATAACACAACAGCAGAAGGAAGAGGTTGGTTCTCGTCCCTAGCCTTTAAAGGAACTGCTGCTGCAAAATTAGAACCTGATGAATCACCACTCACAATCAAGCAATTAGGATTTCCACCCAATTCCTTTCCATGGTTCTGTAACCAACAATACACAGCAAAAAAATCATTCAATCCTGTAGGAAAAGGAAACTCAGGTGCCAAGCGGTAGTTAACACTTACAACTAAACATTGATTAAGAGAAGCAATTTTGCGCGTCATAAAATCGGTGTCTTGGCTGCTTCCCACCATAAAACCTCCCCCATGCGCATAAAGGACAATCGGACAATCTGTTTTTGCTTGAGGAGATTGATAAACAGCACAACGAATACAACCATCAGGGGAAGGAATGTCGTATGTCTTTTCTATGATTTCAGGAAATAAAGAGGCCCCACTTGGAGGAATTAACTTAGGATCGATAGGATGATCTTTTCCGATATATCCAGTGCGAACAGGCTGAATCATGATATCTCGCAAAGTCAAAGGATAGCGCATCGCTTTCAATGCTTTGTATAAAGGGAATGCGGGATCACTTGAATTTAAATGACTGACTCCTGGTCCATCCTTTAGTGTGTCTACTGGAAGGCGATCAGATGAATTCCTCTTCTTTTTCAAGATTAGACCTCCTAGAATAGACTTCTATTGAAAATGGTATCTATCAATTCGCAAGAATGAAGTCAATAAACAAAATCTTTGAATTCTTTATTGATTTTCCAGTTTCGAAAGAAGACTAACTAAAAGAGAACAATCAGTCGTCCAGTTGCAATCCAAGCAGGTTTTAAATGATCAGCAGCACCAGGAATAGGAATATAGGTCAATACACCGGTAAAATAAGTGCCTGTAAATACATGCATTTGATAGTAAGTTTGGATCATGACCTCTCTTTTACGTTCAAATATGCGATGATTTAATCTCGCCCAATCTACACCTATACCGATAGAATCAGCAGGTCGATCAGGAATAAGTCCAAAAAAGGTCAATCCTACGTCAGCAAATTCATTAATAGGTAAGGTTTTAGATCTATTAATTCCATATTGAAAAAAGCCAAAAATTCCAGTGTCATCTTTGCCTGGGTTACGCAACCATAAGCGCTGAGTACCAAACGCATAGAATCCGCCTATTCCCTTTTCGGTTATCTCTGATTCAGGTCCTGCAAATAATCTGCCGGATTGATACCATCCCCCCATTGTTAAGTTTCCTGAATAAGCATGTTTTTTTATCCCCCATGCAATTCCTACTCCTGTAATATGGAAATAGTATCCGTTAAATTCTGGTCCTCGCATTCCTGTTTGCTTTCCACGGGCTAAATTACCATCGTAGACACCATAAGAAAAATAAAATGATTTTACCGGAGTAATTCTTATCATCGCACCAAAAGCAGAATCATAATAACCAGGCATGACTCCTATCATGGATGCATTAAGAACGAGCGGGACATAGATTAAACCACTCGTGGCAGGAACTTTTATGTCTTGTAAGAGTATAGGATAAGTGACATTATTAAAATCCACCATTGTACTCATCTGTCCGATGCGAAAGAGAACTTTTTTATTGAATAATTCTTGTCGATACCAATATTCATACAATTCAAATCGATCTAAAGGTGGAGGTCCTACTAAACCGTTATATCCCTGTACACTGCCTGCATCGAAATTGGCCGGTCCTCCATTGAATTGTAGTAAATTAACTCCAACCATTCCTCCTTTCAACAAGTGGCGCTTTTCAAGATCAACGACCATGCATAGTTGCAATAGATTGTTGGCTACCCATCTTCTAGGCTTTAATCCTCCATGAATTAAATAATTGAGATCGGGAATCCATACTCCCCCAATAAAAATTCCCGACTCTTTTTTGAAACCAAGCGCCTTTCCTAAGGCTCCTGAACCAGCTGAAAGGATAACTGCATCAGGGTTTGCACTAATGGCTGTCACCTTGTTTTCATCCTCTTGATCTGGAGAAGTATTTTGTCCTTCTTTGTCCGAGAGATTATAGGGATTACCTCGTTGTCTTTGAGAAGATTTTTGTCCTTCCTCACTAGATAAATCGTAAGGGTTACCAAACGCACTTTGCTTATCCTGTCCTTCTTGTGCATGAAGAGAAGACACATTCATGACGGACGAAAACAATAAAAAGATAGATAAAGATTTTAAGCAAACCTGTTTAGCGGTCAGTTTGCTTAAAAAATGGTGAATCATGTGACCTTAATTTTGGTGGAATTTTTGACAAATTTAATTTTGTAACATACTTGCCACCATTTTGAAAATCATTTTTAAGCAGCACGATTCAATTCCACCAATCTTTCTTCCCGATAGAAAAGATATAACCCTAAAAGGATACCTACAAAAGCTAGCCAAAAAGAATTCGTTATTGTTTCTCCTAGAAAAAACCATCCAAAAAAAGCAGCAAGTAAAGGATTAGTCGAGCCGGCAAATGCCATAAAAGTGACGGAAAACCGTTGTAAAGAAGAGGCATAAATGCTGTAACAAATGATATTATGAACCACTACAATGTAGCAAAGGCTCAATAGAAAGTCTGGCCACGAAAAAACAGGCACCGGTTCCCATGTTTCTATAGCAAGCGACGTGAGAAGACACATCCCCCCTGCTAATAAAAAACTGATGCTATTGACTAATAAGGAAGGTGTTTGTTTTTCAATTGTTAATTTCCTGACAAATGTCCATCCTATTACAGCAGTAATTGCCGAAATGACTAGCGCACCTTCTGCAATTAGTTCCCATCTATCAGTTTCTTCTGTAGAACCATTTAACCAAGGTCCTAACATCATCGGACAAAAAGAGAGAAAACCAATAAACAAACCTAGCCACTTTTTCTCTGTCATGTTCTCAGTCCCGAAAAAATACGCAATAAGGGCCGCCGCAAAAGGCGATAAGCTATAGATTAAACAGGTTTTACCCGTGCTCATGTATTGCAAGCCCCAGAATTCAAATGCATTGGTAATGAAGACATTAAAAAAAGCGACTAAGAACATTAATGTCCAATCCACTTGAGATAGCTTAAAGCTTTTGAAATCGCGCCAGCAAAAATAGCCCAGCATCAAAACGCCTGCTAAAAGCATGCGTGTTCCTGTTAAAAAATAAGGTTGCGAGGCTGCTAAACCTATTTTTCCTATACTAAAAATGCTCCCAAACAGAGCATACATGATAAAGACTTGCCACATATTAGCGATTGACTACCTCTGATAAAATAAACTGCGTAAAAGGCAAAATATTTCCCTCTACACTAGCCGCTTCAAGTTATATTCAGAAGTGTGCAGAGAAATCCCTCTTTTTTAACGCTTGATTAATGAGACTTGAAGTAGACATGTTTTTATCGTAATTTATGTAAAGATATTCTCGTAATTTATGTATTAATTTTCTAGCAATTTATGCTTTTTAAAAAGATTTTAGAATTAAAATATTTGAATTTAAGTTATTTAGGTGTTTTGAGATGATTTGAATGATCAGGAAACTGGAAAAATACAATTCCTAAACCAGAGAAAATAGATAAAAATAAGACAATAAAAATAGCTGCGTTAAAATTACCGGTCCAATCTGTTAAAAGTCCGGTTAGAAAGGGAGCTAATATTCCTGAAAAAGCGAAAAATGCAGTCATCATCCCCTGACTTTTACCCGCATGTTCATGGGACAAATCAGCATTAAGGGCAAAAAAAGAGGCGTTAGGAAGAAAAGCGAATCCGGTTCCCAAAGAGAGAAAAAACAACGTCCATTTAACATCATGCGAAAAGAGTAAGGGGATCAAGGAAAGTGCCGACAGAAGTTGACTGATTCCAATTAAATAAGAACGCGAAAGTCTCAAACTTTCGGTATGTTTCCAAATCCAATCGGAAAGAAAACCTCCTAACAAGATAAAAAGAGAAGCTGTTGCCCATGGGGCGATCAAAAGTAAGCCGATTTCTTGTAATTCGAGTTGATATGTTTTAGCTAAATAACCCGGAAACCATGTAATAGCAAAAAAAACGAAATAACCAAATGAAAAGAAAGCGAGAGTGTTCGTGATGAATGTGCGGTTGAGTAAAATGTCCTTCCAATTTAAAGGAACATCGGTGTCAACGGTCGAATTTAAGTTTTGATCTTGTTGAATATAAGCGCATTCTGGGGCTGATACCCAAGAAGAATCTTGCGGATGGGTTCGAAAAAAGAAAAGCCATACAACAGCCCAAGCTATTCCTAAAGAACCTAGGATAAGAAAGGTGATTTTCCATCCAAAGGCAACAATTAGAGAGGTAATAAGCGGAGCTCCAATAAGAGAGGCTAAAGGCACTCCCACTAAATCTAAACCCAAAGCACGCGCGCGTTCTTTCATAGGCAACCAATTGGCCAAGGTGCGTGTCATCGCAGGAAAATGAGGTCCTTCCCCTAATCCCAAAAACATGCGCAAAATTAAAAAAGAAATCAGAGCATTTGCTTGACTGAGCAAGATTAACGACAAGGACCAAACCAGAGCAGCAATAGCCCATACATAGCGCGTCCCAAAACGATCAACGAGAAATCCACCCCAAAAAGTAGAAAAAAGATAACCCATGGCAAATGCAGAACCGATCAACCCAAATTGGGTATCATCAAAACCAAACTCTTGCTGGATGGGATGAATCGCATACGCAATAGCAGAGCGATCCAAATAATTGATGACCGTGATAAGAGTGACAAGTCCTACCACAACCCAACGAAAATAAGTTTTACTTTGTTGAAAAGACATCATAGAATTCCTTAACGTGTACTTCTTGTTGTTTTAGTAGGCGCGGAGAAAGATAAACTCCCATAAATCACCCCCACCTGTCCCCTTCCATGCATGCCAGCTCGCATAGAACTTGTGCGTTTGTCTTCTGTGATAGAGTATCTCTCTTGATAATCATTCCAATAACTTGTCCAATACTGTTTCCAGTTAAGAGAATCTATGTAAACTCGCTGTATTCCTTCCCAATAATAGCCCGCTTCATTCACCCAATGCCCTTTATACCACATATAACCCGCTTCTAAATCAGGAAAGTAAAGACTGGCGTGAGGTCCTAATAAACTCGTATCAAAATCAATCCCCTCTTTCACAGGATCGTAATACACAATTCGGTGGTAAATATTCCCTTGACTATCTGTCAAAATGGCTTCTAATAATTGACGTTTCGCCATGACTTTCCCAGGCACTTCAAGCTTAAGAAGATGCGCTTCACTTGAAGATCGCCAACCTATTCCTAAAATAGATACTAATAATAGTAGCCATGAGCCTTTCATAAATCACATCCTACTCTACTTTAATTGGCGTTTATCACTATAAGCTTAATTTTTCAAAGACAATATATACTCCTTCCAGCTGAATCCTGGAAATTTTGGGCTAGCATGAAAGCTCCCGGATTGAAAAACCGCGTCGAGGGTAATATTAAATCAATATAACCCTCGACGCGGTTTTTCAATCCGGGGGCTTTGACGCAGCCCAAAATTCCAGAATTCAGCTGGAAGGAGTATATGTTTATTGCTTGTTCTTTTAGCGTAACTGACAAAAAATTTTTCTTGCAATTTTACAACGGAATTGTAAAAATGAGGCTCAAAATCACAATTGAGTTGTAAAAATGCGACATCTAAAACGTTTGTTAAAGGCACCGGCTCAAAGTTTCTTTCTTTTAGGACCGCGAGGCACAGGAAAAACTACTTGGATAAAAGATCACTATACAAATGCAGTTTGGATCGATCTTCTTTTGCCTAATGAAGTCAACTTTTATGGGGCTAGGCCGGAACGTCTTATCAATACAGCTGAAGGAGCGGGAGATGTCAAAACTATTGTCATCGATGAAATCCAAAAAATTCCTGAATTACTCTCTGTTGTGCATCATCTTATTGAACAAAAGAAAGGTTATCAATTTATCTTGACGGGGTCGTCTGCAAGAAAACTTAAGCGATCAGGTGTTGACTTGTTGGCAGGTCGAGCCCTTCTTAAATTTATGAATCCTTTCGTTGCTGCTGAAATGGGATCTTCATTTTCGCTAGAAAAAGCTTTAGAAATTGGTATGCTTCCTTTAGCGTGGGATAACCCAACACCAGAAGCAGTATTAACCGCCTACACAGCGCTATATCTGAAAGAGGAAATTCAAGCGGAAGGACTGGTAAGAAATACGGGAGATTTCGCCAGGTTTTTGGAAATCATTAGTTTTTCTCATGGAGCGTTGCTCAATTTGAATAATATTGCTTCTGAGTGCAGTGTTAGTCGATCGACAGTGTCTAACTATTTACAGATTTTAGAGGATATGCTACTTGGTTATACCTTGAATGTTTTTACAAAGCGTGCAAAGCGGGCTTTGATTTCTCATCCAAAATTCTATCTTTTCGATGCAGGAGTATTTCAAGCAGTTCGGCCAAGAGGTCCATTGGATAGACCAGAAGAGATTCATGGCGCTGCTTTAGAGGGATTAGTGGCCCAACACCTTAAAGCGTGGGTAGACGATCAGCAGGCAGATTATGAATTAACTTTCTGGCGCACGCGTGGAGGATCAGAAGTCGATTTTGTGCTCTATGGGAAAAATTGTTTTATCGCCGTCGAAGTGAAAAATGGGGACGCAGTCTCTCGAAAAGATCTTTCTAGTTTGAAAGCCTTTAGGGAAGATTATCCCGAAGCGAAACTTTTCTTCCTTTACCGAGGTCAAAGACGTTTGATGCAGGAAAAGATCCACTGCGTGCCAGTACAAGAATTTCTCCTAAATGTCCTACCTTCTCTAATGACTTGAGCAGAAAGCAAAGAAATCGGTCTTCTATTCCATTACAAAATCTTCCCTTATGGCAACAGCAGGGTATCGTAAAACTTAAATTTTCAAAAGCAATGCGCTTTTTTTTGATTGACCATTTAGTCAATGAAAAGTAAAGTAGAAAGAAAAGAGAGAACATAAAGATGTGTCCGAGAACAAGAGAAGATAATGAAAAAATCCGCGAGCAAACTATTTTTCACTTGCTGCAAGCAGCCTTAAAAGTTTTTGCCAAGCATGGTTATCATGCAAGTCGTATGGCTGAGATTGCTCAAGTAGCAGGTGTCTCCAAAGGATTGGCCTATCACTATTTTGCCAGCAAAGAAGAATTACTCATTAGCATCGCCGAGCAAAGGCTGCAGCAATATCTTCCCCTACTGAAAGGTTTAAGAGAGATTGTAGATGCAGAAAAGAGATTATACTTCTTAGTGAATTTTGTTTTCGACGAACTTGTAGAAAAAACAGATGAGCTTCGTTTTTATAATGCTCTTTATCTCAATGCTGATGGTGTGCGAGCCATTAGCCAAGCGATGAAAAAATATCAAACTCAATTTGATCAGCAATTCGCAGCAGAGAAGAAATTATTGAGAGATCTTGGATTCGCCGATCCGGAATTAGAGGCTATTTTCTTGCGCTCGACTATTCAAGGGATTGCTCTGGAATACATGTTAAGTCCTAAAGATTATCCCCTCCAACAAATGAAAGAGAGGCTTATCTCAAGATATAAAATCAAAAGAAAGGATCCTATATGAACCATTCTACAACATCTTATCAGCAACTTTGCTCGGAATTTTATGATCTGCACCGACCTGAAGCCGGTGCAAAAGAAGTGAATTTTTATGCTCAATTTTTCAAGACGATACAAGGTCCTATCTTAGAAGCTATGTGTGGATCAGGACGTATTTTGATTCCTCTTTTGCAAAAAGGATATGAAATAGATGGCGTAGATAATGCCAGGCAGATGTTGACAAATTGCCAAAAACGGTGTGCATCAAAACAACTTCATGTGCAATTATTTCATCAATCCTTAGAAGAGCTAGCTTTACCTAAAAAATATGCCTGCATTTTTGTTGCGCTGGGTTCTTTTCAGCATTTCGCAGATCAAACTATTGCTTTTCAAGCTCTTCAACGCTTACATGAGCATCTTTTACCTAGTGGATCACTTTTAATCGATATGATTGTTCCTTGGGGATTAATCCAAGGTGATATTCAAGGCAATGTCTTATCGGCTGAAATGCGTACAACAGAGTCCAAACAAACAGTCACCGCCCTAGATGGTGCTGAAATCACTTCTCAAATGACAGCTAGAATTTATCCCAACGAGCAGTTAGCTCTTTCTGAAAATACTTACGAAAAGGTGTTAAATGGCAAAACGATGGCGACGGAAAGAGAACAATTAGCTTTTAGATGGTATCATCGTTATGAGATGAAATTACTGTTAGAAAAGGCGGGATTTTTTGTTGCGCGTATCTGGAATGAATCTTTTGAGTCTGACCTGCAATCAACCATTTATCAAGCTGTAAAATAGGTAGACGGTAAGGATTCGTGTAAAATACACACATAGCTAGAGAAAAACAGGAAATTCTAAAAGCCTATCTAATGGATCAGGAGTCCGCCGTTTCAAATTGATCTCATAATTTCCAAAGCGATTGATATGTCCTGTTCAAGGACTAAGCCTTTCTATAGCTTCTTTATTGATAACATGACTTGAAATATATTGTAGAAGGAAGATTGTACGAACAGCTCTACCCAATTCGCGAAAGGCAAAATATAATTTATTCTTGCGGCTATAGCTTGAAAGCCGCCTTAAAATAGTCGATGGCATAATCGTTCCTACCTTAATTGATAAGGCGACAAATTAATAATTGAATAAGAAGCAAATAAACAGGACGTTGTTGTAAAGTCATGAAAACATATTTATGCAACAAGGTTTCTTGGATCTGAGATAATTTTTAAAAATTCTGTAATAATGGAGTCAACCTCTGAGATTGCAAATACTGCAATTGAAAGCCAACCTAATCATATAGCGATTGCAAAGGAAAAAAAGATAATTTTAGGATAAGTTTACCTAAGGAAGACTTATCCAATCAAGCCAGTTTCATGCTTTTAATGATATTTTTTCCAATCTTTAACTTTCTCTGGAAAATTTTTTTCGAGAAGCTCAACAGTTTTGGGACTCCAATACTTGGCGCGTTCGAAGATGTTTGAGAAATCGGAAAGAATGAGATCAGGTTTTTTTTCAATGAGGTACTCAATCCACTCAAAACCATTGCTATTTGCTGCTGTAGCTGCAGGGCTCCAGTCGTGCCTATTTCTTTTTGTAAGAGTCTCTGGATAATTATCCGTTAAAAATTTGAGAACATCTAAACTCTTATTATGCGCAGCTTCATCTGCGGGAGTGCTTTTGTCTTCATCTTGACTGTTTAATAGCTCTGGATTTTCTTTCGCTATAAGCTGTATAACTTGCAAGCTATTGCTTCCAGCAGCTCTATGCGCCACGGTGTGACCTCGGAAATTTTTTTCAATTAACATGTTTGGAGAAGCTTGCCAGACTGAGGTAAACGTTGTGAAATCTGTTGTTGCTGCGTACAGCAATGGAAACGATCCACTTTCATCCTTTTGAGACAGTGTATGAGGGGCTTTTTCTGCAATGATTTTAAGAAGATGATAATGACCTTGTTCTGCAGCTTTTAATGCTAAAGTATTTCCTTTTTCTGATTTTTCAAAGATCGAGTTAGACACGCTTAGTAATAAAGATAAAAAA
This sequence comes from Parachlamydiaceae bacterium, assembly GCA_030147755.1. Lineage (GTDB taxonomy): Bacteria > Chlamydiota > Chlamydiia > Chlamydiales > Parachlamydiaceae > JASBUW01. The sequence continues at coordinate 807 of JASBUW010000095.1, read as the reverse complement.
AACTCTTCATCTACTTGCTTCATTTCTAACAAGGCCCAAATAGACGCTTCTATAACTTTAGGAGATCCTGAAAAAGACGTCGCCACATATTTAAGAATCTCTGTACGCCTTTTAAGAGTCTTTTTATGCCCTTTTTTGCCGATCTTGGATAAAATGTTGTCTTCTCTATAACCTAAAGGCTTAGTAACAATGTCAGCTATTTTTTCCATCAATTGAGGCTGAGAAGATACCTTATCTAAAATACGACGAATGAAATCTAGATGTCCTTCTTCAATTGCTACACAAATGGGAATATTCAAATCTGATGAAAAACCAAACTTTCGACTTGTGCTGGTAACGACTTTAACTAATTCTTCTGGAGTAAGCTTATCAATGATCTGTTGAGCCTCTTTAATAAGGTTATTTCTTGCTATTAGATACATTAAATCAACGTCAAATTCATTTTTTCCTTCTAAAGAATCTTGTAGCTTTTGTTGAAAGTTTTTAAGTGAAATTTTATCAGGATCACGCTTTGCAATTGGCGAAATGCCAAAATGTGAAGGCGGCATCTCTACAATTTTAGTAGGTACTTTTATTTTCATTATTGTTGCTTTTTTACCATCATATTTCGTAAATTCTTCCTTTTCTTTCACGATTTCTTGGTTTATTGCTTCAAAATTTAAACTGTGAATGTATCCGTAAAGTAAAATCATTAATTTAGTATAATGTCTTTTAGAGAGATAATCTCTAGAGGTTAATACTATGAGTAAATTTGAAGGTTTATCCGATGTTCAATGGATGATATTAGAACCACTTCTTCCTGCTTTG
>JASBUW010000082.1 GCA_030147755.1 Parachlamydiaceae bacterium | reverse complement strand
ACTGCATTAGCCCAGACCGAGCGCGTTTAGCGCTCGTTCTGGGATTTAATATACAACCTATTGCACTGCGGTTAGCAGTGCAACTATTCGGCGCCCTTGTAACACTGCTAACCGCAGTGCTAATCAAATGGCATTATTTACCCAGAACGAGCGCTAAACGCGCTTGGTCTGGGCTAATGCAGTAATAGTGCTGCCGCACAGATAAAACCAGTGTTTTTAAGTATACTTTGACCAACTACTAAAAAGGTCACTGTTACTTTTTGATATTAGCAACGAAGTTGCTTAGGGGCTACAAACGCTTTGCGTCTTACCCATTTATTTAAGAGCTTAAATGCACATCAATTGAACACTTCTGCGACTAAGTTTCCTATTTTTCGCATCTCTAAATTTTTGCTCAAAATAAGATCGATAGAGCCTATTAAAGTCAGATCAATTCCTGTTTCTAAATTTTTTTTATCTAGTGAATAGCCGAGTGAAGTTAAAGCTGTTTGCACTGCTGCGAGAACTGGGTCTCTCATATTTCCCACTAACAAAATCCGACACTGTTCCAGCTTTCTATTTTCTGCATAATGATCGTGCCACATATTTTGCATGAAATGATTTGTCATGAAAATACAGGCAGGTGTCATCAACATAGCTCCCGTCGAAAATTCATAACCCATGACGCTTCCCATAGATTGAATGATAGGAATAGCCACTCCTGTCGCGACCGTTAATCCCACATATTGCGCACTTTTCTTGACTCCAAAATCAACTGTAAACGAAGCGCCCTGCTTGACAACCACAACTGAAGCCTCTTTAAATGTAGATTCTAATGCTTGATTCAGCTTGGGAATGAGATATTGCTTTAATTTTAAAATCGTTTGCTGTTTGATGAGTGCAACAGCTTCTTCTTTTTTTCCCTCTAAAATTAAAGTAATAGATTCTTTTGATAATAAATTGATGGATTCATCTTTCACATACGTGTCCACAAGCTGATGTGCTTGATCCGATAACAATTTTACAGCTACTGTATTCGATTCTTGAATTAATTGATCCCAATCTCCTTGCTTTAAATAAGTCGACGCGCTTTTCACCAATTGTTTGGATGCATCTTTTAAGGATTCTTGTTCGATATTTTGTTCTAGCTGCTGATTCAAACACTCTTGAGAAATCGTTAATGCTTCTTCTTTAAACTGCTCTAACGAACCTGTGAATGAATTTTTAACAGCAGCAAGAGCCATCTCTCTTTGTATACCTTCCTCAATTTTTTCTTCGATCGCTCGATTTATTTGCTGAAGTGCTACTTGCACACCTATGTTTTGCACCTCGATCCAAGACGTCCATAAAATCTGTTTGCAAATTTCAATATGTTGATCTGAAAGTACTCGAGAAGAAGCTGAATAGGTATAAGAAGAAACCGTCTCTGTCACACTATTCGCTGCACATACAACTTTATCCTTACACATTTCATATGTGTCCACTGTATAAGTCGTGACACTCTGCACTGTTTGTTGAATCTGTTGCCCTACAGAAACTGCTGTATCATAAAAGTAATTTGTCCAACTTTGCTTCGCTGTTTCAACCGCGCGTTCCATTGTAGGTTTTAAAGCCTCTTGTAACTGTCCTACATGTTGTCGAATTTGAATTTCTACTTGCTCTGCTATTAATTCTAACGCTTGTGCTGTCAATTTCTCGACTGCCACTTCACGCGCTTTAATGATAGAAGGATCGAGCGCTTTTATCACGCGCTGATTAATGGTATCTTTAAACTTAGTATAAAACTCACGCTCTTTAAAGCAGCTATTAAATATTTTTTCCCCAATCCATTCATTGTTGATGAGTTTGAGAAGACGTGATATAGCCTCATACTCGCTATGAGCAAATTGTAAATTGTCATATAAACTTATATTCCCCTGTAAGCTAGTGGCTATATCTTGATTCACTTTTGAAACTCCAATTTAAATAATTATATAAACTTTGAATCCACTTATGCGATAAAAATTGAATTATTATATAAAGATTCAAAATTTTTATCAATGAAATTAAAAAATTTCGAAATTAAAAGGATATTTTTGTAAAACATCTTTTTTTTTAATTATCAAATCAAATCGAAACACCTGCTAATTATTTAATAAATTCTTAATAAAGATAAATTAAAATGTAATTATAATGATAGTGATAATGATATGTATTTTTAATTTTTACTGATAGGAGATGTTTTTATGAATGTTCATCATGAAGGTCCTCAACCTCTTCCTCATACAACTCCTTCCTATACGCCGCCTACAGAGAAGACAGAGATTACAGAAGAAAATGCTTTAAAAAGATCAAGCGAGCTCAAACTCAAAATGAGTCAGTTAGCAGAGAATCGTATTGAGCAAACAGAAAAACCTAAAAAGATTAAAACAGACGCTAGTTCTTCCGATTCTCCTCTTTTACAAAGAGGAAATACAATTGAGGTCCAACAAAATCCGCCTCATGTCAGTTTACTACAAGGCCAAGCGGAGTCTTTACCAACACCCTCACCTTTCATAAAAACACAACAAGTTTCTCGTCGTATCATCATACAACGCACTCCGGTCGATCCTTCCTTAATATCTCACGTCGTTAATGAGAAAATTCAACAGCCCCCTGCTACACCCTCTGCCAATTTATCAACTGTCCCTCGCACTCATTCATCCAAAACTTCTTCAAAAGTGACAGGCTTTTTCAAAAGTAAGAAAAAAGAGCGCGCTTCTCTCACTAAACATCCTGAAATCAATAAAGAGAAAGAGCAGGTTACCCTTGCTCAACATCCTATTGAAATCAAAGCGCACTTTAGTCAGGCCTCTGTTCAAAAAGCTTTAACAGCGCTTCAAACTCCCTCTAAAGAATCTTCTTTATCAGAGGCTGAAATTAAAAGAGCCACACATATTGTGACAGAAATTTTTAATACAGAAGTTTCCTTTTATAACCAAATTCAAGACATTTCTAAAGCCCTTAATTTCTTTCACTCTGATGCAGTCCAATCACAACTGACAGAACCAGAAAGGGCCGCTGTTGAAAAACTTGAACAGTTGGGTGTCTATTTGAGAGAAAATAAACAACACGTAGAAAATCTTTGTCATCAGATGGAAAGTATCCTACAAAAGAACGAAGGGCATCTAGAAAATACGGTTCTAGAGCTCGCTCAATTATTCGCGTCAGAAGAGATGGAAAACTATTTAACATTTGCCAATAACACGGCGGTTTTCTATCAAACTATTCCTGGTCAAGAGGCCCTCTATAGTGATTTAATTGATAAATATGGCAAAGGCCAACCAGACGTTTTATCTATAGGAATTCAAGGACAACACGTCCAACTCATTGCTTTAGTGCAAAGACCATTAAAATTTGATACTTTTTTAAAAGATCTCATGCAAACTCTACCTAAAGAAGCAGAAACTGCCAGCCATTTACAAACAGCAAGAAATGTCATTGCCGGCAAATCTCAACGTTCAAATGACGCATCAAGATATGTGTCTCAACCTGAAATTGAAAAATTTGCACAGCATATTCAACAGATCAATCACGATGAAAATTTTAAAGAATTGGCTCATCTTCTTAAAAAAATCTCAAAATTGAATCAAAAGAAAAAGCTCAATTCAAAAGAGCAACAACAACTCCACAAACTAAGCTTAATTTTAAGCTATTTAAACGCACCCACCCTTTCTCCAAAGCTTACCAATGAAATTCAACAATATAAAGATCTAAATTTAACTACGCTAAATGAATTGCGTAGCATTGTTCAGCAAATCCAAGGTGTACACCGATTGACAACTACTTCCTCTTCTCTTGATCTTATCATTACATCCCACATGAAAGAGATCAAATCTTTATATAAACAAAGTGGTTTGAAACATCTCTTATCTTCCTTCATTTAATTCCTTTTATTCTTTTATAGCCGCTCTTTTCTATTAAAAGAGAGCGGCACTCTTGTTTTTTACATTAATTAATTAAAATCATTAATTAATTATTATTAAAATTTAAATAATTAATTACTAATAATTATAAATTATGTTAAAATAAAATTTATAAAGATTATTAGTATTAAACAAATAAAGGATTGTTATGAGATTAAGTTTTAATGATAAAGTAACTATTATAAACACCTCTAGTTTACAATCTACAGAAAAACACCCTACTATTAAGACAAGAATTCAGAAAAAAGAATCGCTTGAAAAGCTAACCGATACAAAACTAGACAACATTGAACAAGCAAGTAAACAAATTTCTGCAACACCGCCTGCCAAAGAACAAAAACTGACAAACAATGTCACTAGAGTTCCGGAAGGTCCGCGCAGGGTTAAAATTTTAAAAGGTCAGTCTCAACCAGCAAAGGCAACCAGTCCTTCAGCTTGGGGAAGCGTGAAAACAACTGTTTCTGCAAAAGCCAAAGGAGTCTCTAATCAAATATTAAAACTGGCTTCACATAGAGAAAATAAGCCGGCAGATGATCAGTATAGGGTAGTCGATCAATTAACTGCTCCTCGTCTTCAGGAAGCTGCTGCTCCTCAAACTCCACCTGCCCCTTTAAATGTTAACCGTTCTATTACTCACACGCCACAAGCAACATCAAAGCTGCCCGCTGTTCTTAGCGCTTCTCAAGAAGCACCTAAACCTGATAGGGTGATTACAATCAAAGACAAAAAGGATAAAGAAACGACAGCCCAAGAGGAATTGCAAGCACTGTATACTCCATCTGCGGGTGCTATTTTGATTAATCAAGACCAAATTAAACAAAGAGCTAGTATTCTAAAAGAAATTTTTCAAACGGAAATCATTTTCCATAATCAAGTTCAAGAGATGTCACAGGGACTTAATTTCTTAAACTCTGATGCCATTCAAAAACAATTAACTTCGCAAGAAAAAGTAGAAGTCAAAAAACTCTCTCAATTAGCTGTCTATTTGAAAGATAATAAACATATTGTAGAGAATATGAGTCAGAAAATGGAAGACATTCTGAAAAATAACGCAGGTAATCTAGAACAAACAACCAAAGAATTCGCCCAGCTTTTTTCATCTGACGAGATGGCGGCTTATCTAACAGTTGCTAATAATACAGCCACTTTTTATCAAGGAGTAGCTGGTAAGGAACTTGCTTACAGTAACTTGATTGATAAATACGGGAAAGATAATCCTGAAATTTTAAAAATTGGTCTTCAGGGTCAACATATCCAATTAATTTCATTAGTACAGAGACCTTTAAAATTTGATTTATTCGTGAGAGACCTCATGAAAACAGTGCCTGAAGCGGAAACAAGTTCATCTGATCTAGCAGTAGCTAAAGAGTTCATTGCTAAAAGATCAGATCGCTCTAATAAGGCGACCGCCTATACCTCTCAACCTGAAATTAAAAAATTCGAAACGACTCTTCAAGATGTTGCGCATAGTCAAACATTCAAAAATCTGACTGCTTTATCTCAAAAAGTGACAAACTTAGCCCAACAGAAAACGCTGACAAGTAGTGAAAAAGAGACAATGGCAAAATTTAATTTAATTTCTCGTTATTTAAACGCTGATCAAATCACTCCAGATTTGCAAAATGAATTAAAGCAATTAAAAGGCATCAATTCAAAAAGATTAGATGAAATCCGTTCACTGCAGCAGCATCTTAAAGGAGCTGAAGCTTTGCAAGCCCAAGACACGCCGATAGATAGTGTCGTAAAATCTGGTGTAGATACTGTGAAGCGTTTATATCAAGAGAGTGGTGTAGAGGATACTTTAGCTTTATTTCGTTAATCCTGCTCAAGTATAAGACTTGACAGAGCGCTAGACTGTGAGCATAATAGCAGCCGAATTCAGCAAAAGGAAGCATGCTTATGGGATCAGGTTTTGCACGTAAGAAGAAAGAAGCTAAAATGATGCAAGAACAGTTTAGCAAAATTCAAGGTCAATTGACGAATTTAGAAGTCGTGGGATCAGCCGGAAGTGGCTTGGTGACTATCACATTAACAGGTGAAGGCAACTTGAAGTCCATTAAAATTAAACCGGACTGTGTTGATAAAGAAGATGTTGAAGGGCTAGAAATGTTGATTAAGGCTGCGCATGCGGATGCTCAGAAGAAGCTAAAAGATCAATCCCCTCCTGGTTTATCTGGTCTTTTTGGTTAAAAGAACAAAAACGACAAACGACCTTAACGACACCAAGGACTTTAACGACAACGACAATTATGTATTTTTGTCGTTGTCGTTAAAGTCCTTGGTGTCGTTAAGGTCGTTTGTCGTTTTTGTCCCTTAAAAGCTGTTTGGCGTTCTGCTCAATTATATGTATAAGCATGATTATAGAATAAATCATCCGGTACATTCTTTCGATAGTTATCCACAATCAGTTCTAAGACTTCTTGCGCCGTTTTGAGCTCTAACGCTTTTTCTCCTAAATGCACGGCATCCACAATACTGGTACTGCGAATTGCATTTTTAATGAGCGGTAGATAACGCGGCGCTACCGATAACTCTTGTACGCCTAATCCCATCAGCAAAGCTGTGAAACGAGGATCAGATGCGATTTCGCCGCATACGGATACCGGAATTTGCGCTTTATTGGCTTCATGCGTGACCAATTTGATCAGGCGAATAATACTGGGATTCGTGGGCTCGTAAAATTCACTCACCGATTGATCGCTACGATCAATCGCTAAAGCATATTGCACAAGGTCATTGGTTCCAATCGAGAGAAAATCACACTCTTTTGCAAAGTGATCCGCAATCATCGCTGCCGATGGTACTTCAATCATACAACCTACACGTAAAGGATGAAACAGATCCAACTCTTGTCTGACTTCTTGCAAGAGACGCTTGGCTTCACGCAATTCACATAACGTCGAAATCATAGGAAATAACACACTGACATTACCATACACACTAGCTCTTAAAATAGCTTTTAACTGAGCTTTAAATAGCTCTTGTTCTTTCAATAAAAAACGTGTGGCACGGCATCCTAAAAAGGGATTGCGGTCCCCACTAAACGATTGGTACATCGCGGTTTTATCGCCGCCTAAATCAAATGTCCGAATCACGACAGGCAAATTTTTCATGCGCTCGACAATGCGATAATAAATCTGAAATTGCTCTTCTTCCGAGGGAATTTCATTCTTAGGCAAGAAAATATATTCCGAGCGAAACAGCCCAATACCCTCTCCACCTAATTCATAAATGAGATCGATCTCATGCGTCATATCTAAATTGGCACATAAACGCATCGAATAACCATCAAATGTTTCTGCAGGCCAAGAAGTCACTTTCTCCAAATTTTTGAATTGATGATGCATGCGATCTTGTAACTGCTCATAATGCTGCAAAGTCTCTGCGGAAGGACTCAAAATCAGCGTTCCTGTGCGTCCATCCACAATAATGGGATGCTGCGCATGCTCTTGCACCACTTTTAAATCCACATGCGTCACGTAAGGAATACGCTTGGCTTTTGCGACAATAGCCGCATGTGAAGTGGAGCCTCCGTTCTCTGTGACAAAAGCACTCACACAAAAAGTGTGTGCGCTCGCTGCATCAGAAGCAGTTAATTCTTGTACACAGACAATTGAATGGGGAGGAACATCGTTCAAAGAGAGATTGCCGCTTTCATGCAGATAGCTAAAAATGCGATGCGAAAGATCTTGTAAATCTTTAAAGCGCTCGGCAAAAAAGGGATCTTCAATGGATTGAAAGCGTTCTTGGAATTTCAACAAAGCTTGCTGAAAAACAAATTCCACATTTTTCTTATTTTTCTGAATTTCTTTTTCGATTTCTGTCGTGAGCAAAGGATCTTGCAGCATTTCAAGTTGCGCTTCTAAAATCAAGATGCCTTCAACAGCAGACTCCATCTCCAATTGTTTTTGAAGACGTTTAATATCTTGCTTACTGCGCGATAATGCATCGCGATAGCGCTGAATTTCGCGTTGCATATGCGCAGGGGGTATGCACATTTCAAAGACTGTAAAGTTACTACGATTGAGAAAGAATGGTTTGCCAATCGCAATGCCTCGACAGATCGGGACTCCTTTTAGGATGACCTCCTCCGTTTTCACTTGCATACTTTTACTCTCCAAAATGATTCTCAAAAGCTTCGACTAATCGGTCCATGGTTGCATTTGCATCTTCTCCATCGACCATGATCGTAATATTGGAGTTCTTTCTGGCTGCAAGCATAAGAATACTAAGAATACTTTTGGCATTGATAGTGGATTTTTTATGAGTAAAAAAAACATCGCTTTTACAATTTTGCAAAAGTTTCACAATTGTTGTAGCAGGCCTGGTATGTAATCCTAAGGAGTTTTTGATTCGTACTTTACGCACTAATTTCACAATATCTATTCCTTTGCTATTATTCGATAAATGCTTAGTTTTTTATTTTAGAATTAAGAGATTTTCTTTTACTTTTTGCAGCTGTTAAAGCAAGAACCTTCAAACTGAATTCTTGCGCGGAATTATAACCCATATCTTTTAAGCGATGATTAAGAGCGATCGTTTCTAATAATAAAACGACATCCCGTCCCGGTTTCACGGGTAAAACATGATAAGGAAGTTTAATATCAAGCATAGTAGTGAATTTTTCATCTAATCCCACTCGGTCATAGAAATGGTCGTCTTGCCAAGCTTCTAAACGCACCACAATGTCAATGCTTTTTTGATTACGTACACAAACGGCACCATATAAATTCGCTACATTAATAATACCAATCCCACGGATCTCCATATGATGGCGTGTCAATTCGGCTCCTGAGCCTTCCACGTAAGTGCCTTCTTTCTTTTTGACTTTCACCACATCATCCGAAATTAAACGATGCCCTTTTTCAATTAAACCCAAGGCAGCTTCACTTTTGCCAACTGCAGAATCTCCTTGAATGAGCACGCCCACTCCAAAAACTTCGACTAAAGTCCCATGACAGCTCATGGTGGGAGCAAAATCTTCAGTGAGTAGCAATGTGAGCTTATTTAATAGATCCATGGTGGAAAGATTGGTGCAAAACAACGGAATGGCAAAATTTTCTGCAATGGCACGAAATTCTTTGGGAGGGCGGTAGCGACGAGCTAAAATCACGGCAGGCGTATCTTTGGTTAAAATGGCTTCTAAACGTTCCATACGCACTTCAGGTTCTAAATCACGCAGATATTCAATCTCAACCTTACCAAAAATGAGAATACGTTTTCCCACGTGATTTTTCAGATAACCACTTAAACTTAACCCGGGACGATGAGCTTCAGGCACTTTAATGCGCCTGTTCATACCACTTTGGCCGGCGGTCAATTCCAGCCCTAAACGTTTGGCATGGCGTTCGTATAAATCTTTAACAAGATACATGCTGTTGTCGGTCGATAGAATTAGTCAATTTTTTCTAAATAGAACATGAGCCAGTCGATAAATGTTTCGAAAGCCATCGTTTCCATACATTCTTCTTTCTTTTTACAAAAAGAGATGGTCTTTGTTTGACCTGAATAATAAACATTGCCCATTTCTTGTTCAGGATACCACTCGCTCCAAAAACATTGGAAAAAAGGCAAACCAAAAGATTTATAAAAAGGAATGAGTGACTTGGGATTCACAGAAGCCCCCGTTTCTTTATTGATTGTCACCGGGGCGTTTTGTTCTTCCAGCATTTTTTGAAAAGCCTCATAACTCTCTTTCATTTGCATGGAAGGAGTCATTCCTGTATCTGTTAGTTTTGCAAATCCATTATGAATTTGAAGAAAAGCCAAATAATCTGCTGGTAGAATATAGTCTCGAAACTCTTTTTGCAAGGCAATAATTTCTGCTTCCTCTGCTGGAACTCCTCCATGAAAAAAACCGCTATCATCAGCCAAGCTATAAACGAAGTGCGCTTCGAAGGGATCTTCATATTTTTGTTGTGTCAAAAAAATACCAATATCATCAAGCGAAGCAAAAAACTTGGTCAAAAATTTGGTCAACTCAGGATGATAAGGCAGTTTAGCTAACCAAAAATCACGCGTAAACTCAATGCGATCTTGCACCGGTAATTGCGCCAACTCATACCACCCCCGGCATAAACGCGGCGCAAGCGCAGAGGCTTCGGTCCAATCTAAGAGCGGATCGTTATGCAAAGCAATGACGTGATGAAAATGCCCATGAGGAGCTTCTTTCGAATAGATACTGTAGTGTTCGATGGCATGATGATCCATATGACTTCCCTAACCCCTCATTTGAGTTGTTAAAATAATTATTAACAAATTCATGATTTTCCTTCAGACAAAAAAAACAGTGAATTACCATTCTTTGCTATGAAACTCTGTTTATCACTCATTCATTTTTGGCTTTCTCATCCGGCTTTATTCTATGGAATTGCCTTTCTTCTTGGCATAGCCTGCCACCTTTATCCGCTTTTTTTTCTGCTTATTCCCTGCTTAAGCCTCTGGATTCCCTTTTTTGCATTTTTCTTTTCCTCCTCACAAAAAATACTTAAAACATTGATTTTGAGCATTTTTATCTTTTTAACGGGCTGGGGTTATACAGCTGCTTATTACTCTTTTCCCCAGATTCCCCCAGAAGGTTTACGCGGCATGGCACATATCAAAATCGAGAGTATCAGTTTACAACACACTTTCTTTGGCGAACGTTGGCTTTATCGTTGTGAGCTGCAACACTTCTTTCTCGAAGGATCCACCGCCTCTTTTATTTCCCATCTTCCTTGTCTTTTAAGTTTAGCTGGTGAATCTTTCCAACATAAATCTCGTCCTTTGGCCCATCAAGATTATTGGATTCCCGCTCGTTTAGTCCAAACGGAACAAGACACCTATCTTTTGAAAGTCTCCTCTAAAGCCATATGGACACCTATGCCAAATTCCTGGAGCCTAGCTGAACAGCGTTATCAATGGAAACAAAAAGTGACAACATGGATTGAAAATCAGATGCTTCATTCCTCAAGTGCCATGTTTCTAGCGGGACTCGCCACAGGTGAATTTGATGATCACTGGATGCGCCAACAGTTTGCCCGCTTTGGCGTACAACATCTCTTGGCTATTTCGGGATTTCATTTTGCGATTACCGCCAGCTTATTGGGACTTTTATTTAGCTTTTTCCTCTCATATCGTCCACGCACCTGGATTCTTTTGCTTTGTTTAGGTTTCTACTGCCTCTTTTTAGGTCCGCAAGCTTCTGTTTTACGCGCTTGGATGATGTGCTCTTTCACTTTAATCGGATTTTTAATTGATAAACAAACGAATGCCTTAAATTCGCTTGGTGTCGCCCTACTAGGCATTCTAGGTTATAATCCACTGCTATGCCAAGGATTAGGATTCCAACTTAGTTTTGCCATCACAGCCGCCATTTTGCTGTTTTACCAACCCGCTCTTCAAAGTATCCAGTTTCTACTCCCTAAGAGACGTTTAAGCGAAATGATGCACATGAATGGATGGAATCAACACGCCTATTGTTTGCTCGCTTTCTTACGCCAAGGATTAGCCTTAACGATCGCTGTCAATTTGTTTGCCTTACCCTTTACGTTGTATTACTTTCAGCAATTTCCCTGGATGAGCCTCTTATACAATTTATTTTTCCCCTTTTTAGCTTCGGGCTCAATGTGCTTATTGTTTGTGGGAGGCCTGTGCTCTTTTGTGCCCTTTATCGCAAGTGGCATTCATACAGTAAATAGTTATTACACAGATTTTCTGCTCCGTTTAACCTATCAAGTGCCCTCTGAAATTGATAGCTACTTAGTAGCAGAATCGCTTGATCCTTTTTGGTTTATATTCTATTTCTGTGTCATGACAATAGGCGGAATTTGGTGGAGAGAAAGAGCGCAAATGGAGGAATCGTCAGTGTTTGTTTAGTTAAGTTGAAATTTTCTTGACAAGCACCTATTTGATCGGTTATATAACCTATCAAATAGGTGCCTTATGTTTGAATATCTTTTTTCTAATAAAAATGTTGAAAAAGTGCTCATGTATCTGATGTTGCATCAAAAAGCAAACGCAACTCAGCTCAGTCGAGCTTTTAATTCCTCTCTTGATCCTATTCAGAAAACACTACGTAAATTAGAAGAAGGGGGTCTTCTTGTGAGTTTCTTAGAAGGAAAAACTCGCGTCTTTCAATGGAATCCTCGCTATCCTTTTCTTTCAGAAATTCAAGCTCTTGCAAGTAAAGCATATAGTTATCTTCCTTTAGATATTCAAGAAATTTATTATCAATCAATGAAAAGAAAAAGACCTCGTAAAACAGGAAAACCTTTATAAATAATGATAGATTTTTCAACCATTGAACTTAAAGAATTAGCTTGTTTTATATATGAAACATTAAAAGCCAATGATATTGATGCTGTCTTAGTTGGAGGCGCTTGCGTTTCTATTTATAGCTACAATTGTTATCAATCTTATGATCTAGATTTTGCAACTTATCAAGATCTCAAAACCATTGAAAAAATTTTAAAAGATTTTAATTTTAAAAGAATAGGCAGATGCTTTTCTCGTATTGACTGTCCTTATGTGATTGATTTTGTCAATCCTCCAATAGCTATTGGCCATGAATCTATTCGTTCTTTTGAAAATCTTACAACTTCAATTGGTTCATTACAATTGCTAACGCCTACAGATTGCGTTAAAGATCGCTTAGCTGCCTTCTTTTACTGGAATGATGAACAAACTTTTAAACAAGCATTATTAGTGGCAAAATATCATATCATCGATTTCGATAATGTTTAGCATTGGGCAGAAATAGAAGGATACTCAGAAAAAATGGAACAATTCTTGAAACATCTATATTCTACAGATGCTTGAATAAGCATTGTTGAAATAGCGTTTGATTTTTGATTGACGAAAAAGCTCATTTGTCTAAAAATAGTGGTTCTTTATGGCGATCATAGCTCAGTTGGTTAGAGCGTTGGATTGTGGTTCCAAATGTCGCGGGTTCGAGTCCCGTTGATCGCCCTCTTTCTCTTCTTTTCATTGAGTCTCTTCTTGTCTAAAAACTCCTGACATGGCACTCTAATCCTCTAAACGTTACCCCTAACATTTTGGAATCCAAGCTATGACAGTATGGCAAGCCTTTTTTTTGGGAATTGTACAAGGCATTACCGAATTTTTACCTGTTAGCTCTTCTGGTCACCTTGCCTTAGGACAATATTTCCTCGGATTTGAACATTTGCAAGATTACATTTTATTTAACCTCGTGTGCCATCTCGGTACCTTGCTTGCCATTCTATACGTCTTTTTTCCCGTCATCAAAGCGAGCTTTACCACTGAAAAACGCTTATTTTGGCAGGTACTTTTAGGCACCTTACCCCTCTTTCCTTTGCTTCTCATTTTAAAGCCTTTAAAAGCATTGTTTGATCATCCTGAACTCTTAGGCCCCTGCTTTTTACTCACAGCCGGTTTGCTATTTGTGAGCTTTTATTGGCGTTTCCCTTTACAAATGGGACTCAACCGTCGCTGGCAAGATCCATTGGCGATTGGCGTCGTTCAAGCTTTTGCCGTGCTTCCCGGCGTGTCACGCAGTGGAGCCACCATTTCCGCCGCACGTTTGTTGGGATGGCAAAAAGAACAAGCGCTGCAATTTTCTTTCCTGTTGGCCATCCCTACGATATTAGGAGCAAGCTTAATTGAGAGTGTACAAGTATGGAAAAATGCTTCTTTGGTCACCTCGAGTCTACATCCACTCGTTTTTATCGTAGGATTTATTACTTCAGCTCTTTTTGGTTACCTCTCTTTATGGTTATTAAAGCGCTGGATCGCTCAAGACAAATGGATTTATTTCGCTTGGTATTGCCTCGTCTTAGGGCTTGCCACCACTCTCTATTTTAATGGATAAGGTTATTATCAATGGCACGCAAATCTAAAAAAACTCCTGCTAAAACACAAAAAGAACCGATTCCGTGGACCACCTCAGAAACCCGCGGCTTTTTAACTCTTTCATTCGCTGTAGTTTTATTGCTAAGCCTCATCAGTTTTGCTTGGGCACCCGATGCTAAGAATTTACTTGGCCTCATGGGACATACCTTGGGATGGGCTTTCCATGCTCTACTTGGATTAAGCAGCTATGGACTCGTTATTTATATTGGCTGGATCGGCTGGCGCATGCTCTTTTGCAAATCGCTGCATTTTTTATGGCTCAAACATCTCTACGTGGCTATTGCGATTGGTTCCCTCTGCATGTTGTGGACACTTATTGAAAGTGATGCTCCTCGTTTAGCACAAACCATTGGGCATACCCTTTACCCTGGTTTGTGGAGCAATAAAATGCGCTATCATTTAGGAGGAGCCCCTTTTTTTTACTTGTATCGTGATCTTCCTTCTTTGAACCTTCACCACATGTTTAATACCGTGGGAGTCGCACTTATCTTCTCGAGCACTTTGATTGCAAGCCTCTTATTTTTGTTTAAAATTCGCTTTGTGCATATTTGTCAAGTACTCATCGCGCACATTAAGCAAGGGATTGAGCAACGACGCGCTCGACTTGCACAACCTGTTTTACCCACTACTGAAAAAGAGAAAAAAACAGAAAATGCTCTTCCTGCTAAAAATGAAACAAAAGAACCGGAAAGCGATTTTTTGCGTTTTGTGAAATTACGCATTCCTACATCTACCATTCAAGATGCGCCTGCTAAGCCTATCACACCTGTAGCTCCTTCTCCTGATCTTCTGGCTATTCAGCCGGAGCAAAATCTGAAGATACGTCCTTCTATCTCGCGTAAAGAGCAAAATGAAGCAGAGGCAGATTTGTTCGAAATTCCTGTGGCTCGTCCCAAAAAGCGTGAAGAAGCTGCACCAAGCCTAGAATCAGATGAACGAGAGGCTTTCAAACGGCCTGTAGAAGCTCACCACAAAGAAGGAGCAGACAAAGCGCGCAAACGAGAAGCTGCTCTTATCGCACAAAGCGTTCATAATGGAGATTTTTCCAATTTTACAGTTCCAGATGGAGCTTTGTTGAGTAATCCCAAAAAGATCGATCAGTCTTCGCTTAAAAAAGATCTCAAACGCCAAGCCGAGGTATTGGAAGAAACCCTCTTAAGCTTTGGTATTGAGGCCAAAGTGGGACAAATCAATTGCGGTCCAACAATTACTTCTTTTGAAGTGCATCCGGCCATCGGTGTGAAGGTACAAAAAATTAAAACGCTGGATAATGACATTGCCTTAAACATGGAGGCCAAATCCATTCGCATCATTGCACCCATTCCCGGGAAAGCGGCAGTCGGCATTGAAGTTCCGAATCCACATCCTCAAGAAGTGGGTTTCAAAGACATGCTCCTCGCTTATCAGCAAGGTGCGCAAAAATTCCACATTCCCATTTTACTGGGCAAAGCCGTCAATGGCGACTATGTCATGAGCGATTTAGCTAAAATGCCCCACTGTATTATTGCAGGGGCAACCGGATCGGGAAAATCAGTTTGCATTAACACCATTGTCATGTCAATTTTATTGAATGCTAAACCCGATCAAATCAAGCTGATTATGGTGGATCCCAAGAAAGTCGAGCTTACAGCCTATTCAAATCTACCGCATATGCTGGCGCCGGTAATTACAGAACCACAAGGGGCAGCCGCTGCTTTGAATTGGCTAGTCAAAGAGATGGAAAATCGCTATGAAATTTTAAAATTGATGGGCATGCGTAATATCGAAGGATTCAATAAACGTACCATTAACACTGAATTTGAAGCTACCTTGGAACGGGAAATCCCTCCCTCTATGCCTTACATCGTCGGCATCATTGATGAACTTGCTGACCTCATGATGGTCGCCAGTCAAGATATTGAGACGCCCATTGCACGCATCGCACAAATGGCGCGCGCCGTCGGCATCCACCTCATTTTAGCGACACAAAGACCTTCTCGCGAAGTGATTACAGGTTTGATTAAAGCGAATTTTCCGACACGCATTTCGTTTAAAGTGGCTAGTCGCGTCAATAGCCAAATCGTATTGGATGAAACCGGCGCTGAATCTCTGTTGGGTAACGGCGATATGCTTTTTTTGCCGCCGGGTTCTTCGCATCTCACGCGCGCACAAGGCGCTTTCATCCGCGACGAAGATATTCAAGCTGTCATTCAACATATTTGCCAACAAGCTCCGCCTAACTATGTTATTCAGTCTTTTGATCGCTATCATGAACTCAGCGGCAATGCAGGATCTGCTGAAGAAGTGGAATTAGATAGTCTTTATGAACAAGCCAAGAGTGTTGTCTTAGGAACAGGCAATGCTTCCACCACTTTCTTACAGCGCAAATTAAAAATTGGTTATGCGCGTGCTGCTAGCTTAATGGATCAATTGGAAATGCAAGGCATTGTAGGGCCTGCAGAAGGCAGTAAACCACGCAAAATTTTTGCGCGCAAAGAAGAAGCTGAAGAATCGGATTTGTTAGAAGATTTAATCGAAGATTGAGCAGTTTAAACGACAGAAACGACAAACGACGATAACGACAGAAA
>JASBUW010000071.1 GCA_030147755.1 Parachlamydiaceae bacterium | reverse complement strand
CTGGGTAAATAATGCCATTTGATTAGCACTGCGGTTAGCAGTGCAACTAGTCGGCGCCTTTGTAGCACTGCTAACCGCAGTGCAATAGGTTGTGCATTAAATCCCAGAACGAGCGCTAAACGCGCTCGGTCTGGGCTAATGTAGTGATAGTGCTACCGCACAGATAAAACCAGTCTTTTTAAGCACGCTCTGAGCAATTACTAAAAAAACACTTTAAAAGAGCGAGCTAATAACAATGTTTAGTTACTCAGGAGTGCGCAAGTCCTCTTTCGCTTCCATATGGAGCGACTTTTCCAGTCCATTCCTAAAAAGCGAAAGAGGACTTTCGCACTCCAAACGCTTCGCGTATTCACCGAACTTATTAAATTTTAACTGGCTGAGTAGTTACTAAGAAATTGATTCTTTAACATAATCCAATATAAATTTAATTTCAAGTTAACATAAATTTGTTAAAATTATTAACTAGTAGTTTAATTAATAAACAAAAAGAAAGGATATTAAATGCTTAAGATAAATAATTTAAAAGCTGCTGATTATACAAAGTTGAAATTTAACCATAACGCAACCATGAGTTATGGTAAACGTATAGGTTTTGTGGATGAAGACAATAAAGCCCTTCTTAAAACTAATCCAAGAGGCGAATTCGGAAAATTAGGCGTAAGTTATCATGGTTTCTTAGGTAGTTTTTTTCATTCCGTCATTAAAGTAGAAGTGAAGGAAGTCGATACTGAGAAAACAAGAGTCGTCTATCTCAATAAGAAGAGCACTGTTAAATGGTTAAATAGTCAGTTGCCGGATGATAAGCAAGTCACAAATCGCACATCATGTGAAAAAATTGTGAAAAAAATCAATAAGCTTAGTTCTATTCTACAACAAGAAGAAGAGGTAAAAGAAGCGAAGGCCAAAACAGCAGATCATCGCACTTACACTCCCGCTTTAACTCATCGTTCTCTTTATGGTATTATGGATCGTATTAAAGCAGCCTTTTGGAGAGCATTCGCTCATTTTACCAATCATTCTTGGAGACGTTTACGCTTCCGATTTGCCTTACAACTGCGTGAAAAAACCATCGATACAGCTTCTCAAATATTAGCGACGGCCACTTATCGTCAAACAGCTAAAACAGTACCTGCTTATAAAAAATTTATTGCAGAAGCAGAAGCAGAAGGTAAAAAAGTACGTTTTGCTGAACTTCCTCCCACCTCTAAAGATAACTATATTAAACCCGCTTTGAAACACGAAGAGGAAACGAGTCTATATGTGAATGGAGAAATTCCGCTTAAGCATAAACGGGATACTTCAACCGGAACAAGCGGTCCTTCTACTCCTTGGTATCGCGGAGTGGCTGAACAACAACACGTAGAAAAAATGACTACCTATGCTGCTAAGGCTATTTTGGGAGATCGCCCCTATAGCTTCATTAATGGTTTTGCAATGGGTCCTTGGGCAACAGGTGTAACCGCTACTTTAGCTATGAATAGCAATGAACAAGCGGGTGTAGCTGTGATTGGACCTAATATTGATGAAATCTATGCGTGTATTAAAGAGCAATGCCGCATTTTTGGAAAAAAACATCCGATCGTAGTAAGCGGCTACCCTCCTCACATACGTGCCGTCGTAGAAAAAGCCGTCACAGAAGGTTTCCCTCTACATGATTACACCATTATCGGTGTGGTGGGTGGAGAAGCCATGAGTGAAGATTTACGCGATCTTCTTGTGGAGCAAAGAGATGAAGAAGGTCAAATCAAGCGCACAGGATTTAAACAATGTTATTCTTCCTACGGTGCATCAGATTTAGATATCAACATTGGATATGAATCTGATTTTGAAATTGAATTGCGTAAGTTATGCCATAAGCCGGAAAATGCAGCTTTAGCCGAAGAACTGTTTGGCAAAAACGAATTCAAACCCATGATCTTCCACTATGATCCGCTCAATTATCATATCGAATCTGATGAAGAACGTAATCTTTATTACACATGCGTCAGAGATGATCGTATTTCCCCACGCGTACGCTATAACCTCGGCGATATCGGAAAAACAATGCCGGTGAGCGAGCTATTAGCCACATTGAAAAAACATGGTATTGAATTGAAGAATCCGCCTAATACAAGTCTTCCTCTCTTATTTATTTGGGGCCGACAAGGAGCTCAAATCAGTTTTAGAGGCTGCAAAGTAGCTCCGGAAAATTTAGGCGAAACCATTCGTCGCTTAGATGCAGCAGAACAGCCCGGCTTAAATGGGCAAGTCGCACATTATGGTTTTTACCAGCATGAGCTAAATGGCCGCACAGTCACGGAAATTCATCTCGAATTTAATCAAGATGCAGATTATGACAATGCAGATGAAGAATTACTCAAGAAATTAATCGCTAAATTGGCTGTTGTCAATACAGACTTTGTCGCACAAATTGCAGCATGTCCACATAACGAAAAGCCTGTTTTAAGAGTATTCAAGAAAGGGGAAAGCCCAATGGATATTCAACAGAAAAAGTATCCTATGCGGAAAAAGCAATATATCTTTAAATCGGGTGACGAATTCATTCCTACACACGCCGATATTAAAGATAAGGGTAAATTAATCCAGCTTACTTAAACCAGAGCGTGTCTTAATCTTCAAACCTACATCCAAAAGACTTTCCGGTCTTTTGGATGTTTCCTGTCATCTATTCAATTATTTTATATGTATTTCTTTAAGTTAATGTTTCTTTGTTATACAAAAATTTTATTTCTGCAAATAAACATTAAGGAGCTATTTTCATGCGTCGATTATTAACCATCGGATTAGGACTATTCTTGTTAAGCACAGGCTTACAAGCAGTCGAAACTGATTCGCAATTTAACGTAAACTCTTTACACCAAACGCGTAGGCATTCTCATCATGAATCAGATTCTTCTGAACTTGAAGGACCTCCAGGCCCTATAGGACTTCCAGGAGCCATTGGTCCTACTGGCGCTACAGGATCAAACGGGCCAACTGGAGCGACTGGAGCAAATGGTATATTAATGACAAACTATGCTGGCTCTAATGATAGAGATATAGAAGCTTTTCAGAGTGTTGTTGCCACTAGAGCTATTGGATTTACTGCTAATCAAGTCACGCCTGTAGGTATTATTCATAATACAAATGAAGGTATAAATGATTCATTATTTGTCATCTTAAATGAGGGATTATATTCAATTGGATGGGTAGTGACTCTTAAAAATGCTGTTATTGGCCTGACTAACACAGCCTCTATCTATTTAGTTTACACTCTTGATAGTCAGCTATTTAATTTTGATGGAACACTATTTGATGCCAATACCACACCTCCTTTACAACAGCAGTTATTACCCCCGGCTATAACTTCCGTATTTGATGGTCTTCCAGAAACTGTTTCAGGGCGAATACTTACTTTTTTACCGGCTAATGCAACATTACAATTACTTATAGGTGCTGAACGTAGTCAAACACTTCTTGGAGTCACGCGTGGTATATTTGTAGACTTTCCTAGGTTAAGTATTACTCAACGGCGTAATCTTTAAATTTAATTAAGATTACGCTCTTTGTTAAATCGAACTAAAATTTGTCTTCATCAACTCAACATTAAGGAGTTTCTAAAATGTATCGATTATTAGCAATGGGATTAGGATTAGTCCTGTTAAGCACACCTTTACAAGCTGAAGACCTCTCTTTACAGCATGGGATGAATCCCCTTTTAACAGCATATGGTTCTCATAAAAGTCTGCGCCATCCTTGTCGTCACCACCACTCAAGTCCTTCCCATCGACAAGGGCCTCCTGGACCTTCAGGGCCTCCGGGTCTTCCAGGTCTTCCAGGAGCCACCGGAGCAACAGGAGCGACTGGAGCTACAGGAGCTACCGGTAGTTTAATCATCAGCTATACCACTGCTTTTACACCAGCCACAGCCCCACAAACTATTAGTCCTGATCCTTTATCCACAACTCCTGTCTTATTTACATTAAATCCATTATTCTCAGGTATTACGGAAATCAATGATAATGCATTTGTCATCTCAAATGGTGGAATCTACAGCATTGACTGGATCCTTACACTCGAAGGTCTTGCTGACACAGCCTATATTTACTTAGTTTATCAACTTGATGGTGTACAATATCACATTGATGGCTTTCTATTCAGCGACCTCACTCCTATCACAAACAATGCGATACAATATACGAGCGTCCTAGGTATTACTTCTGTTTCAGGACAAACAACCAATTCGTTACCCACAGGTGCACAGGTTCAATTATTAATTAGTACGACAGAAGAAATAACAGTCCATTCTCCAAGAATAAGCATTACTCAAATTGCTGAATAATTCTCTCTCAGCAGAGCAGCTGATTTGTTGCTCTGCTGAATTTTTGTTTCTTTAATCATTAAAAATCAAGTTTTTAAAATTAAAACAACAAACGACACCAACGATACCAACGACCTCAACGACAAGGACAAACGACAATAACGACTTAATTCTTCTTGTCGTTTGTCCTTGTCGTTAAGGTCGTTGGTATCGTTGGTCGTTTTTGATTGCTTAGTTGACAAGAGATCTTTTTTCACCTAAAATTTGTTAATTATCTATGTTAAAAGGATCAATAAAACATGCTATTAACTCTTTTCGTAGAAGCAGCTGTCGTCGGAATTATCTGCGTCATCTTTCTCATTCTTTTTGTTGTGGCAGGTGTACGTCAAATTATGAAAGAAAAGGATTAATGCGATATGCTGAAAGTGATTCAAGAAGAACAACCTTGGTATGCTGAAGGACTGCGTTTCGAATGCACAGGCTGCGGTCAGTGCTGTACAGGCTCTCCCGGCTATATTTGGGTGACCACCCAAGAAATCGAGCAAATTGCGCACTTTCTTAATCTCACCATTCAAGAGTTCTCCCATCGTTACCTGCGACGTGTGAAAGGACGCTTATCTTTACTCGAAATGCCCAAAACATTTGACTGCATTTTTTTAAAAGATAAGAAATGCCAAATTTATTCCGTTCGTCCCACTCAATGTCGCACTTTCCCTTGGTGGCCTCAGAATCTCACTTCAGAAAAAGAGTGGCGTGAAACTGCACGTGGCTGCGAAGGAATTTGCCCCAATGCTCCTTTAGTTCCACCTTCTACCATTGAACAACAACGCGCGCTTCAAGAACAAACCTCCCATGAATACTAAGTTTGCACACACGAAAATCCTCTTAGTGGGATCCGGCAAAGGCGGCGTAGGCAAATCAACAGTGACGGTTAATCTCGCCATTGCGCTTGCTCAGCAAGGACTGAAAATAGGACTCTTAGATGCGGATGTTTATGGCCCCTCTATCCCCATCATGTTAGGTTTAAGACGTTTAAGCCCGCGCATTGAACGTTCAGCAACCGGTGAAGAATATCTCCTTCCCCTCACTAAATTTGGCATTCAAGTGATGTCTTTGGGGTTCTTTATGGAAGAAGCGCGCTCCGTCATTTGGAGAGGACCCATGCTACATGGCACATTAGAGAAAATGCTGTATCAAGTGGAGTGGGGCGAACTCGATTTTCTTTTAATTGATCTTCCGCCAGGAACAGGTGATATCTTATTATCTTTGACGCAACTTTTAAAAATTGAAGGTGCGTTGGTGGTATGTACTCCACAAGAAGTAGCGATGCTCGATGCTATTAAAGCCATTAATGCTTTTCATCAACTAGACATTCCCCTAATCGGAATCATAGAAAACATGGCGGGATTTTATGTTCCTGAGACACAACAGACTCACCACATCTTTGGACAAGGAAAAGCGCAAGAATTAGCCTCTCGTTTTCATACCTCTATTTTAGCCACTATTCCCTTGGTCACAGCTATTCGCCAAGGAGGAGATGAAGGAGTTCCCATTGCTCTTTATCCAGAAACAACAGAAGCAGGTCAACTTTTTCATCGACTCGCTTTACACTTACAACATAACCTGCACTCTAACTTAAATCCTTTTGCTTAGATTCAATTTGCGCCAAAAATGGCGCAATTCTGGCGCAATTTAATAGAATCGCGCCAGAATCGCGCCATTTTCGGTGGTTTTAATGGCGCGAATCGATGAATTCGCGCCATTATTATACCAAAATCGCGTCACTATAGTTGAAAACTTTTGAGTTTAATGAAGCAAAATAATTTTGTTGCAACGTTAGCCCGAGTTTCTTATGGTGTGGACACCTTAACTTCTTCAAATTTGAGTGTGCATTATGGACGTAAAAGAATCTGTGACTTTTGATCTTGTGACCCAACGCAATGTAGACCTCTGGTTAGAGGGTCAATATGATGACAAAACCAAAACCGAAATCCGACGCCTTCTCCGTGAAGATCCCAAACAGATTATAGATGCCTTTTATACCAACTTAGATTTTGGAACAGGTGGATTGCGTGGCTTAATGGGCGTGGGCACCAATCGCATGAATTTTTATACAGTTCGCGCAGCCACTCAAGGATTAGCCAATTACATTCAAAAGCAACCTAAAGAAGTAGGCAAAGAACATGCGGTCTTCATTGGCTATGATTCTCGTCATCAATCACGTGAATTTTCAGAAGAAAGCGCCAAAGTTTTAGCCGGTAACAATATTCGCGTCTATTTATTCAGACAACTGCGTCCCACGCCTCTCGTTTCATTCGGCTGTCGCTACAAGAATTGTTTGGCAGCCATCATGATTACCGCCTCGCATAACCCGCCCGCCTATAATGGCTATAAAGTCTATTGGTCAGATGGAGGACAAGTAGTTCCCCCGCACGATCACGGCATTATTAATGAGGTGGCAAAAATTACGGATCCCAGCATGGTGAAAATGGTCGCTGAGTTATCGCATCCCCTTATTGAGGAAATAGACACCGATGTAGATGATGCTTATATTGAAAAAATCACGACCTTACAAAATTATCCTGAGATTAATAAACAGCAAGGGCATCAACTTAAAACAGTTTACACCAGCTTTCATGGCACAGGCATTACCATGGTGCCTAAAGCTCTCAGAGCATGGGGATTTCCTACACCCACTTTTGTCGAACCACAGATCATTCCGGATGGTTCTTTCCCTACCCTCAAACTTCCTAATCCGGAAGATCCGGAAGCTCTAACAATGGGAATTGATTTGATGCTGCAAACCCAAAGCGACATCCTCATTGCGACCGATCCTGATGCGGATCGTATGGGAATTGCTGTGCGTCATGAGGGAAAACCTGTCATCTTAACGGGTAATCAAATCGTCTCGATTTGTTTAGAACACGTCTGTGCAGCACTCAGTCAACAGAAACGATTAACGGAACGATCTGCTTTTATTAAAACCATTGGAACCACAGAGCTCTTTCAAGCCATTTGTGACGCCTATCATCGCCCTTGCTTCAATGTGTTGACAGGATTTAAATATATCGCAGAGAAAATCCATGAATGGGAAACCCTTCCGGATGGCTATCATTATGTCTATGGCGGTGAGGAGTCGTATGGCTATTTACTGGGCTCTTTTGTGCGCGATAAAGATGCGGTGGTGTGTAGTGCTTTGATCAGCGAAGTCGCTTTACATGCCAAACTGGAAGGCAAAACATTAGTAAACAAACTATATGATCTCTATCACAAATATGGCGTCTATCATGAAGAACTCTTGGGCATTAACTTTGGTGAAACCAAAGAAGGGAAAGAGCAGATGAGTGCGAGCATGCGTCGTTTGCGTGAACAACGATTAGAAGCCATCAATCATATTCCTGTGGTAGCTGTCGAAGACTATCAAGTCTCCACTAAATTTTATTTGGCAACCGGCAAAACCGAACATTTAGTGTTGCCTGTCTCTGACGTCCTTCTCTATTGGTTAGAAGATGGCAGTAAAGTGATGATTCGTCCCTCAGGAACTGAACCTAAGGTCAAGTTATACTGTGGAGTGGCTGAAAAGAAATTTAACTCCATTGCAGAAGGCATACAAAACAGTCAGAAGCGTTGCGATGAGTTGTTGCAATATCTTAAGCAACATTTGATGAGTTAAAATATTTTTTTTCAAAGATGTATGATGAAAAACAAAATCATGAATCTTTGGTAGAAATTCCAGTAAAAGAGCATTGGCTATATAAAAACCCAAAAGCGATGGCTTCAGTAATACAAGGTTTAGAGGATATTAAAGCAAAAAGAGTGAATAAATTAGATAGAAATTTTTCAGAGTTTATTAACGATGAATTAAATTAAACAATCTTTTTTCTTAAAGAAGATGTTTTTTTAGAGGAATTTTTAATAGGGACACGTACATATTTATATTTGGGCTGAAGCTCAATAATCTTTCCATTTTTTTCTATGATGAGAGGAGTTCCTGTGCGAATCGATAGATCAATTGCTTGTTCAACTCCTTGTTTATGAGCATCTAATAAAATTTGGTGAATATCAATCTTGTTCGATTTTTTCATTTGCTGTCCTCTGTATCCTTTTCCAAATTTTCTTATCTTTTATTTGTAAACTATCTTTAACATTTTTTTGCGCAATCATCTCATTAATTAATTCTCTTAAATTATCTAATATCAAAGCACTATTCGCAAGAGGTAAATAATATTTGATTAAATTCCTTAAACCAACATAATAACGTCTTCGAATCGTTGCTTCTGGAACATGATGGCCTCCCCTTTCTACTCTTTGAGCAACGCGTTTGACAGCCAAATCAGGACTCGAAAGCCACAGAAACATGAGATGAATTTCATAACCTGCCATTTCAGCTTCTTTTAAATATTTGATGTAATTTTTCCCAGCAGCAGTCGTTTCAAAGGCAAAGCTGTTATTTGCTTTCAGTAGCTCTTGAAATCTTTTAATCATTAATTTGCTAGCAGCTAAAGAAACACTTTCAGGATGCAAAGGAGCAAGTCCTCGAGCAATTTCATCAGCATTGATAAACTCATAAATGATAGTAGAATGCGTTATTAAGGGAATTGCCGTCGTTGTCTTACCCACCCCATTGGGACCCGCTATCATAAAAATTCTCTTATTCATGATAGCCCATTACTTTTAATTCTGGTAATAGAGGAATTTGAGCATGTGTTTGCCGTGCAAACCAAAGATCATAGCGATTTTGAAGATTAAGCCAGAATTCAGCCGAAGTCCCTAATGCATCCGCAAAATCTAGAGCTATCGCTTCAGTTACCCTTCGTTTTTTATTAATAATCTCACTGATTTTAGGTTGTGTCCAAGATCCATCTAGATGTTTCGCAAATTGCTCCTGCGAAAGCTGGAGTGGTTTGAGAAATTCTTCTAATAAAATTTCGCCTGGATGTGTAGGCGGTCTATTTTTTGGAAGCATAATAAATTCCTCTTTTGTTTTAGTGATAATCTATAATTTCTACTTGCTCTGGTCCTT
The DNA here is from genome assembly GCA_030147755.1 of Parachlamydiaceae bacterium. Taxonomy (GTDB): domain Bacteria; phylum Chlamydiota; class Chlamydiia; order Chlamydiales; family Parachlamydiaceae; genus JASBUW01. The sequence continues at coordinate 4,836 of JASBUW010000071.1, read as the reverse complement.
GAATTCCCCAGTAAAATATCACTCGATACTGATCATTAATACGAATACTATACATGCCTTTAAGATCCCCTTTTAAAGCTTCTAATCTATTTGCTGGAGGTATTTTAAGATCTTGCAAATCAAGAGCAGCATCTAACATATCTAATTTTCTACAAGCTACAGAATACAGAGAGGGATCTAATTTCTTTCTTGCTCGCTTTGAATTCAGTCCATTAAAGATATCTTCTGTAGCTTCATCAGCAAATGATTGAATCATGATTTTCTACTCGCTTTATTTCATTATATTATATAACGATATAATAACAAAGAAGAAAGTTTATCTTTATTGCTGACGATTTAAGCAGAAGGCTTAGGCCTTCTATAATGAGGTTTAGAGCGTCCTCGCGACGAAGGAGGCTTACGCGCAGGTGGCGGTGATCCAATCCACACCAGTTCTTGTTGGATCTGTTTAGAGAGCGCCGGTAATAGCGAAAGCTCGCGTTGCGTCACTAAGGAAATGACAATTCCCTCTTTATCATAGCGTCCTGTACGACCTGACCGATGCACATAAACCTCAGCATCAGGCGGCAGCTGATAAATAAAGACGTGACTGACATTAGAGAAATCTAGTCCACGCGCCACGACATCCGTGGCCACTAAAATGCGAATTTTTCCTGAACGAAATTTACTTGTTACAATAGAACGAATGTCTTGACTCAATCCTGCATGTAAAAAATCGACTGCATCGACATGCCTTTTCAGGACTTGGCACACTTTCTCCACTTGAAAACGCGAATGACAAAACACAATCGCTTGCACAGGCTGCATTTGCTTGATGAGGTCTTGCAAGACTGAGTCTCTTTGATGGGCATCACAATAAACAAACAAATGCTGAATGGATGTCGGACTCGCTTGCTCCAAAATCAGATTGATTTCTTGGGGATTTTTCATATGCTGCTGAGCTAATTTACGAATAGCGGGCGGCATCGTCGCCGAAAAAAGCAGGGTCTGATGCGTATGCACCAAACACTGAATGATAAATTCTAAGTCTTCTTGGAAGCCCATGCCCAACATCTCATCCGCTTCATCCAAAATGAGCGTCTCCACATGAGACAGATCAATTTGGCGCGAATAAATAAAATCAATTAGGCGTCCCGGCGTCGCCACCAAAACTTGTACGCCATGTTTTAATTTAGATTGCTGCAAAGAAGAATCACTTCCTCCAAAAATCGCAAAGGCTTTGACGCCTTTATAAATGCCTATTTTCTGCACTTCGGTCGCATATTGCAAGGCTAATTCGCGTGTAGGCACCACAATCAACGCTTGCACTTCTGTGCGATTGGTGTCGACTCGGTTGCAAATGGGAATGGCACACGCCGCTGTTTTGCCTGATCCTGTTTGGGCAAGTGCAATTAAATCGTGCTTCTGTTGAATCAAAGGCATGGTTTGCGCTTGAATAGGAGAAGGCTCTTTAAAATTCATTTTAGCTAAAGCTTTTAAAATAGCGGGATCTAATTCAAAAGGAGCAAATCCTTGTAAAACAGGGATTTCATCTGTATTCGAAGGGGTTTCATTGGTATCTGTATTCATTCGTGCATTTTGTTTAAGGTTCGAGGAGAAATTCTTTCTTCAATAATGCGTCCACATAGACGCGCAACCCAACTAGTGGGCAACAAAAAAGACAGAAAAGTTAAAATTTTATATTGCCAATTAACAATGGACAGTGGCTTCAGTTGTTCTATTTGCTTCCAGATTTCAGCCGCTACGAAGGCTGGGGTCATCACTCCTACTTTTCGACGTTGTTGTGCGCCTCCTGCACGTTCTTGAAAGGCCGTTGCAACCATTCCCGGACATATGGTGAGCACACGCACGCCTTGTTTGCGCACTTCGAAATCGAACGCTTGCGAAAATTGGGTGACAAAAGATTTAGTCGCTGCATAAACAGCCATATGGGGAAATACTTGAAAACCGGCTGCGGACGAAACATTTAAAATGACGCCCCGTTTTTGCTCTTTAATCAAAGCGCGAGCAGCTTCTAAAGTCAATTCTAAAACAGCTTGTCCATTCACTTCTAATAGAGTCATTTGTTCATCTGTCGAATGATTTAAAGCTTCGCCATATAGCCCATAACCCGCATTATTAATGACTAGATCAGGTGCGCGCTCATGCAAGATTTGAACAAGTTTTTGACGATCTTCCGGTTTAGCTAAATCAGCCTCAAGAGTGTGAATCGTGGTCTGTTGAGAGAGTTGTTCTTGGAGTAACCGTAGCTGCTGGGTATTGCGTCCTGAAGCAATAATCTCGATTCCTTGCTGGGCCAGTAATTGGCAAGTCGCTTTTCCAATGCCTGACGTGGCACCTGTGACAAGAGCTAAACGGTAAGTCATCAAGCTGTCTCCTTAATATGAGGATCATGCGTGGTTCTTTCCACAGCAGGATATTTCACGCGTGAATGCCCGGCTGCCAAAAGCGTTTTGACCAGCACACGTTTGACGATGGAGAGTTCTTCAAAAGTCAATAGACATTGATCAAATTGCCCATCATCAAACTTTTCACGTACAATACGATCCACTAAATCCGTTAAGGTATCCTCATTAATTTTATCCAATGAACGGGAAGCCGCTTCAAATGAATCAGCTATCATAATAATTCCCGATTCTTTACTACGCGGTTTAGGACCCGCATAGCGGAATTCACGCTCATCGACATGACTTCTATCTCCACCCTCTTTTTCAATCTGTTTACGATAGAAATAATAAACTAACGTCGTGCCATGATGCTCTTTCACGATATCAATAATGGGTTCCGGCAATCCTGCTTCTCGGCCCAAAGCTACGCCTTCTGCTACATGTGCCATAATGACTTGCGCCGATTCTTGCGGCGTTAACAATTGGTGAATATTGACTTCACCCAATTGATTTTCAGTAAAATATTGGGAAGTCGCCATTTTACCGACATCATGGTAGAGAGTGGCCACACGGCAAAACAAGCCATTGGCGCCAATAGCCAAAGCCGCAGCTTCTGCTAAATTCCCGACAACAACAGAGTGCTGGTAAGTGCCCGGAGCCTCGATTGTCAAGCGACGCAATAAATCATTATTGGGATCCATGTACTCCATTAAGGTCACATCTGTCATGATTCTAAAACCTGCTTCTAGCAAGGGTAGAAGCCCTACCACTAAAACAGCAGTCAATAGCATAAAGAAGCAAGCACTGATAATATCGGTAAAGATGGAGGCGTAATCCAAATTATTGGTATAGAGATGCAAGGCGATAATCACAGCAACGCAACAGAGCCACGCTTTTAAACAAACAATAAAAATTTCTTTTCGTCGACGTAGGGAATGTGTACTTAAGAGAGCAACAAAGGAAGCTGTTAAATTGAGAATGAGAAATCCTTGCCATTCAAAAGCAAGCGAGAGGGCCGATATAATAGAGAGAAAACCGCTGGTAAAAGTTGCTACACCTGAACTAATAAGACTACAGACAAGAATGGCGGCTAAAGGAACAAATAAAGGGTATCTGACGATATCAAACAAGTGATTTTTCGAATTGAGCAGAAAAAATTCAGTTAACTTCGAAAGGGCTAACGTAAGGATGAAAATAGTGACGAGGAGAAATAATTTGCGATTAGAATTCAGTAAAGACGGTTGATTCAAGCGAAAATAAGCAATAAAAACGCCCAGAAAGAGGAGCGTCATAATCAAGGTTCCGAGCAGAGTTAAAGGATGCGAAAGATTGCGACTGGCGCCTAACTGATTTTTCATCGCTTGTAACATAGCCACATGACGCGCCGTCACCTTGTCCCCTTGATCAATGATGCGATTTCCCGCACTGACATGCGTCATTTTTTCAGGAACCTCTCCTTGAATTTTCTTGCGCAACTGCTTTTGCACAGGAATATCTTCTTCGACATGCCAGGTACTATGCTTAAAAAATTCAACGATTAAGCCCGTCACTAACGAGCTATATTCTTGAGAAGGAAAATAATCTTTTTGAATATCGTCCCAAATAAAACCGGGTAATTGCAGCTGCTCAGAGGAAACATTAGGAACATAAACTTGATAATGTTGAGTAGAAAATTTCTCTTCTTTCAATTTATCTAAGGTGCGCATATCAGTAAAGCGCAGTTGCATAAGAGCTTTTTCCATGGCATCTGCTCCTTGGTAAAGCTCTTCGAAGGTATTACTATCTGCTTGTTCATGCCAAGCCTGATTGTAAAGGAGAAAATTCTCAAATTCTATGCGTTTTTGGCGAATATCTTTCTGGGATAATAAATAAATTTTGCCAATATCGCGCAAAGCATTCTGTCGCAAAATGAGCGTCGCTTCATCATCCGGAAAATCAAAATTGACTTGAGAGACAATATAGCCGGGCGCAATGGTATTCATTTCAAGAATATCTACTTGAACCTCGCGGAAATGGAGAAAAACAAATAGCGTTAAAGCAAAGAGACCGAGGATAAAATAGCGAATGGTCTTGCTTTTATCAAAAAAACCTTGTTCTCCAGAAAACTTAAGTTCCTGTTGATTTTCAAACACACTGTTTCTATCTGGCATTAGTCGTGTCATCCTTCACTAGGTTCCCTGTCATTTACCATAGCACAAAAGTGAAATTGACCCATAAGATTTTTAGTCATCTTATCAAGAGCTATCCCCAAACTAAGCATAAAATAGTAATACGCGAAGCGTTTGGAGCCCCTAAGCAACTTCGTTGCTAATATCAAAAAGTAACAGTGACCTTTTTAAGTATGCTTTGACCAACTACTAAAAAGGTCACTGTTACTTTGTGATATTAGCAACGAAGTTGCTTAGGGGCTCCAAACGCTTCGCGTATTGCCATTTAAATTTAATTTGAA
>JASBUW010000068.1 GCA_030147755.1 Parachlamydiaceae bacterium | reverse complement strand
CACTGCTAACCGCAGTGCTAATCAAATGGCATTATTTACCCAGAACGAGCGCTAAACGCGCTCGGTCTGGGCTAATGCAGTGATAGTGCTACCGCACAGATAAAACCAGTCTTTTTAAGTATACTTTGACCAACTACCAAGAAGGTCACTGTTACTTTTTGATATTAGCAACGAAGTTGCTTGGGGGCTCCAAACGCTTGCGCGTATTACCATTTTATTTAAGAGTTTAATGTTTGCAGCAACCACCACTATGATGATGAACATGTTCTGGCATTTTTTGATCAAGCGTTTCCACTAAATGAAAACAATTGCCATCTACATCTTTGACCATTTGCATTTTCACATGACCTGGAACTTCTTCTATTTCACCCACTAAAGTCGCGCCTTTTTGACGAAAGTTTTTGACTGCATGATCGATGTTTTCTACTGTAAAAGTCATGACAGCATTTTGGCCTGGTTCAATTGCGCCCGGTTGTGGTCTGTGTTGACCAATCCCTAGCTTAATTCCACCATTTTTCCCTTCTAATTCTGCCCAACCCCATTCTTCATTACATTCTAGTAACTTTAAACCGACCACTTCTGTGTAAAATTTAATGGCTTTTTTGAAATCGTTAACTGAGATCCATACGAGATCTAATGATTTTGCAGACATTTTTTACTCCTTGCTTAAATGAAGTTTTTGCACATCGAAAGTGTACAAAGATTAAGAAATAAAAAATAGCTTTGAGACTAAATTTTTTCCGACAACGTATAATGTAAACGCACCGTCTGTCCAAATTGCTGCATATCTTCGAGATGCAAACGTTGGGCATGTTGCAAAGTTGCAATGTGCTTTTGATAGAGAGGATAACCGGCAGATCCTAAAAGTAAAGGACCTATATAAAGACATAAGCGATTAACAAGGGTGGTTTCTAATAAAGCCGTTTGTAATTGAGATCCTCCTTCAACAAGAACTTGTAGAATTTGACGCTGTCCTAAAATCTGCCAAATTCGAGATAAATCAAGTCCATGAGCTGTATGAGGCACAATATTCACTTCTGCTCCAGTTGCTTCCCAGTCTTGACGTCTACTAGCTGTCGTCTGTGTAGAGGTGAAAACTAAAGTAGGTGCCATTTGTGTATCGAATAAAGGTCCTTGAGCCGGCACACGCCCTGTGGTATCCAATAACACGCGTAAAGGAGGTTGTCTGGGAGTAAAAGTGGAATGCCTGACCGTTAAACTTGGCAAATCTTTTAACGCTGTTCCACTTCCAATTACAATCGCTTGTGAACAAGCCCGTTGATGATGAACATCTAGACGTGCTTCTGGACAGGTGATCCATTGAGAGGTTTGATCTTCAGCCGCGATACGACCATCTAAACTGATCGCTGCTTTGAGAATCGTATAGGGAAGGCCGGTCTGACGTTGATACATATAAGCGCGTAAGGAGTTTTGGATATCATGTGCGCAAATTCCCTGCACAACCTGAATACCGGCCTCTTGCAGTAAAGCCAAGCCCTTGCCACTGACGCGCGCATCCGGGTCTTGAAGGCCCACATATACTTCACGCACTTGAGCGCGAATCAAAGCATCGACACAAGGCGGCGTGCGACCCGTATGAGCGCAAGGTTCAAGCGTTACATAAACGGTGGCTCCTTGCGCTTGCTCTTGGGCTTGCTCCAAAGCTTTTATTTCAGCATGCGCTTGACCGGGAGGTTGTGTGACGCCGCTTCCTACAATTTGTCCATTTTTGACAATTAAACAGCCTACCCAAGGATTAGGAGGCGTATGAAAACGTGCTTGTTCCGCCAAAGCAAGAGCTTGCTGCATAAATTGAATATGTAGGCTCATACAATTACTAGATAAAAATGTTTTTGAATCACAATGGTAACATGATCAACGCATTAATACACGAAGAAAAGAGAGGACTTAGAAGCGAACGTCCCTGAACCTTCACAATCGCTAATTCTTTCTTCGTGTATTAGTACGTTGATCAGATAGGAGAGTTGAATGAGGAAGTATCAATCAAAATTTAACAGTTTTGAATTATTAAAGCAATGATAATCAAATGTTTAAATATTTTAAGTGACTGATGCTTCTTAAAAATTCAACGCAGAGGCGCAAGAGACGCTAAGGCGCAGAGAAAAGTAAGAAAAATGGAGGAAAACTTAAAGGCTGTACAAATTTTCTAAGGCATGTGAAGCGAAGTTTTAAATTTCCTGTTTTGCATTTATGCTGTCTTTCTCTGCGCCTTAGCGTCTCTTGCGCCTCTGCGTTGAGCTTTTACGAGCACTGGTTATCTAAAAAAAAATTATAATGTGTTAGTCCTGGATAAAGGTTTATCTTGCTTTTGCAGATTTTTTCTTTTATGTTAAGAGCTTTAAATTTTTTAAGTGAACTTTTATGTTAAAAAAATCTCAAGCTCCTATAGCAATTATTTTATTAGGGCCTCCTGGTTCAGGAAAAGGAACACAAGCGAAGCGCTTAAGCCAAGATTATTATATTCCTCATATTTCAACAGGTGATTTATTTCGTGAGCATATGATTGCTCAGACACCGTTGGGGCAAAAAATCAAAGAGTTTATGCAATCAGGATTACTGGTTCCGGATGATCTTGTGATGGAGATGCTTTTTGACCGGTTGGCTCGACCCGATTGTTTGAATGGTTATTTACTAGATGGAACACCGCGCACATTAGTGCAAGCAGATGAATTGGCACATAGACAAGATCCGCATACTGTTGTCTTAGTATTATGTTTAGAAGTGCCGGATGAAGAGATCATCAAGCGAGCGAGAGGGCGTTTAGTTTGCCGACAATGTGGAGTGATTTATAACCGTGATATTTCTCCCACGATTCATGAGAATAAGTGTGATAATTGTGGTGGTGGAGTTTATCGTCGACCTGATGATGAGCCTGAAGTGGTTCGTAAGCGGCTTGAGGTGTACCATGAGCAAACTAAACCATTGATTCAATACTATGATCATAAGGGGCTTCTCACGATATTCGATGGAAAACAACCGCCGGATGTTGTACATGCCGAACTCAGACGTTACATCGACAGTCGCTTGTAGACCTCAAACTCTGTCTATATAGTTTGTTGGGAAGCGGTCACTAACTTAATAGACTTTTTTTCTGTTTGGGGGGTGGGTGGGGTGGGGGGTGTTTTTTGTT
>JASBUW010000062.1 GCA_030147755.1 Parachlamydiaceae bacterium | reverse complement strand
ACGCTGTTTTGCTTGGATGCAAAGAAAATTTAGGCGCCTGTGTATTCGATGGGAAAGACGAAAGCAATACTGGAATGGTTTTATGTTATTAGGCATGGCTTGGATGTGGTTGACAAGATTACTTTACGGATAGGTTCATTAATTTAGATAGCTATTATCATCATTGAACGCTATCGTTTCCCAGTTGTCTTACCATTAAAAAGAATGCATGAGGCACTCCAAAATTTGGATTCAAAGGAAACGTAAATAATTGAGAAGTTCCATTGGTAGAGTAATTCACATAAAGCGTCACAGTTTCATGAGCTGTAAATAAAAGCTGTCCTATCGTTCGAACTGTAGAAAAATTCTGTGAAGGTAAAACCGGCAAAATATTTTCTTTACGCAAACTAAAAGGCACTACCTCTATGCGTTTTTTATGCCTGCTATGAGTTTGACAAGTAAGCCACAAGGAAATTTCATCTGTTAAACCCCTATTTTCAAAATTGGCTCCATACGTCAATTGATAATCTCCTTTTGGTATTCTTAAACCACCATCAGGTGTTAAAATGACGTTGCTAGTTTGCGCAGCAATTTGGGTGAACACAACTTGCGCAGAGGAAAGAAGTGGTAAACTGACAGTTGGACTAAAAGAAGCTGTTCCAAATGCATCTACATTTGCCATGGTATTGTCATCTCTATGACAATGATGCCTTCTAAATTTACGTCTAAGGTTAATCTCATTTTCTTCAGTCCAATCTTCTGAAAATTCTTCACCCTGTAATTCTAGATCTTGTGAAGGAGAAACATTTGCTTGCAGAGATAGACAACACAAGATAAATGCATATATCCCTCTTAGTATAATTGATTTTTCCATAGATCGAATCCTTTCTATTTGATCATTTCAATAAATTTTTATAAATAATGATCCTAGTAGGATTATTCCATAATTTGCAACAATTTATGTGTGAACGAAGATAAAAAACCATTTATGAAATGTTGACTGGAATCCAGCAGCAAATAGGACAAAGATGTGGCTGATGATTGCGGGCTTGGCAATACTCGCGTCCAAAATAGATCATTTGCAAATGCAAGCGATTCCAGTCTTTCTGCGGAAATAATTCTTTCAAATCTTTTTCTGTTTGCTTCACACTACGTCCAGAACTAAGTCTCCACCGTTTCGCACAACGATGAATATGCGTATCAACCGGCAAAGCAGGTTGATGAAACGCTTGCGACATCACCACAGAAGCTGTTTTATGGCCGACACCCGGCAAAGATTCTAAGTCTTCAAAAGTGTTTGGAACTTTTCCTTCATATTTATCCAGGAGAATACGCGAAAGCTCCCAAATGGCTTTTGCTTTGCGTGGACCTAATCCACACGAATGCACAATGCGTTCAATCTCATCAACAGACAATTTAATCATCTCTTGCGGAGTCGAAGCTTTGGCAAACAAAACAGGCGTCACTTTATTGACGCGTGCATCTGTACAATGTGCTGAAAGCAAAACAGCAAGTAAAAGCGTATAACTATCGCGATGCTGTAAAGGAATAGCAGGCTCTGGATAGAGCTTGTTGAGAATACGATGAACTTTACGTGCAATTTGTTGACGATTCATAAATCTTAGATGAAGTAAATTAAAAATAAGTATACAGCAAACAGCTAACTATGTTTAAGCATAAAATTTAACATAAACAGATTGATTATATTATTCAATAAATGCTATATTTTATTCTATTTAATAAATTTACAACATTAGATAGTTGCAAATTATATTATATCTATCCGCATTATTGATCTAGGATAAAAATGTTTAATATTTCACTTAGCACTATTAAACCTTCTTGGAAATGGGCATTGGGCGGTGTGCTTATTGGCTATTTAGGCTATTACGTTATTCGCTGGATCATCAATAAATGCCTAAAAGTGGCAGCGATGGATGAAGTTGCAAATTTTCTACTAAAGAAAAGTCCTCGGAATAGTTACAAGACATTAGAAATCAGTCCCGAAAAAATCAAGATGGGATATGGAGAATATGTCGTGTTTCGGATTGAAGGAGAAGTAGAGCTTTCCAAAGACACCTATGAAAAAGTTTATAATATTTTTGATAAATATTCGCCCGCAAACATTGTGAATGCTGCTGTCAAAGATCCTACTATTTCAGCAGAAGAGCAATGTGCAAATCGTTATGAATTGATTCGAGGAAAAGTGAAAGAGCTCGATCCGAGTTTAGACATTGCTTTTGTGCCCCGTACATTGTATGAGTTGATTCTACTTCGAAAGTGTATTCAAGAGGATGTAAAAGCAAATGAAATTTGTTCATCCTTAAATCCCATAACGCAAAGATTGGTGCATTGTCCTAAGCAAAAGGTTTACGTTAAAGCTCTCAGTGCTAAAGAGAGAGCTAAAATGATAGAAGACATTCAAGCGAAACAGCTGAAGAAAAAATGCTGGCATCTTTGTTATTTTGATGATGCCGGTGATAATCAGAATCAGTCAGTCAAAGATGTAGCGTACAGACTTAATCGAGCAATTGTGAAAACTCTTTCACCGGAAGCAGGAGGCTTGACTTATGAACAACTATCTCAGCACACAGAAAAGGAAATTGATTTTTTAAAGAAACATTATGCTGAACAAAAAGAAGAACCTTCTTCTTGCAGTATTTCCAATCCTACGACAAATTTTAAAACCGAATCAAGAAGAGGCAGCATTAGGCCAATGGGAATTCGTCATGATCAAGATGCGCAGATCATTAAAAATGCTGTTGCAGTGGAATGCAGCAAGATAGCAGAGCGTTCATTTTTGATATCTCGAGGAGCCAATTTTGAAAAGGATGCCCCTCATAGTTGGAAAAATCCAAATCGTCCTTTCAGTACATCTTGGTCAACTGGTCTATTTTCAGGCTGTGTTTACAATGGTGAAGATGCTTCATATTACTATATGCGCAATGGATCTGATGGTTATATCATCCCTGTTCCATTTGAAAGATTGAATGACAGTCCATTTTACATTCCTACCACGAATGCCATTGCACAACTGTTTGGAACCGGTGAAATTTTCCATGCAAGATCAAAAGCCTGGAAAGAAGCAGATATAGATACAGAACGCCTTCCGGGCATTCAAATGGGAGAAAAGAGAATTGAACACTTGAAATCTGATTTGACTAAAGAGGAGTTGATCGCTCAATATCAAACATTCAAGGATAATGCAATTCAATTGAGATAACAATATACTCTTAAAAAAACGACAAAGGACCTTAACGACAGAAACGACATTAACGACAAACGACAATAATGATTTTACTCTTTATTGTCGTTTGTCGTTAATGTCGTTTCTGTCGTTTTATTCATTTTCCAATACAAAACTTAGAGAAAATAGCCGACAAAATATCTTCAGGCACATTCGTGCCAATTACTTTACCCAATTCATTCAAAGCTTGTCGCATATCTAGTGTCAAGAATTCTGGCGATACAGATTCCCTTAAACCTTGTTGCACACGTCGTGCTGCTTCTATAGACGCAATTAAAGCTTCTTTATGGCGAATATTCGTGATCACAATTTCTTCTTTGGAAGGAGGTCCATTCTGCCAAATCAGCTGATCAATCACTTGATGCAACTCCTCTAATCCTTGCTTCTGCTTAGCTGACAGCTTAACCGTAAATGGAAATGTTAAATGCGGCAATTCAGCATGTGCTAAATCGATTTTGTTCCAAATAGCAATTGTCTTAGACTTCGGTACCCATTCAAGCAGGCGTTGATCTTCTTCTGTGAGTCCTTGATGAGCATCCAACACCAACAACACAAGATCTGCTTGTTGTAGAGCCTGTTTTGAGCGCCGAATCCCTTCTTGCTCGATATCCTCCGCTGTTTCACGAATGCCTGCCGTGTCGCTGACTTTGAGATGCAATCCATTGAGCCGTAAATGATCTTCTAACACGTCTCGCGTAGTTCCCGGAGTAGCCGATACAATCGCGCGATCTTTATCTAATAAGGCATTCATTAAAGACGATTTGCCTACATTTGGACATCCCACTAAGCACAACGACAACCCCTCATGCAGGATCTTGCCATCATGAAAAGTCGCTGCCAATTTTTCCATCGCTTGACAAATCGCTTCTAAATCCTCACAAATTTCATCCATCGTCGCAAATTCTAAACCTTCTTCAGGAAAATCCACCCACGCTTCTAAAATAGCTGCAATAGTTGTCAATGTGTATTGAAATTGTTGCACAAATTGCGAGAGATTTCCTTGCAATTGCTGCTCAGCTGCATCAAGAGCACGTTCATTCTTAGCACAAATTAAAGATTGCACGGCTTCTGCTTGGGCCAGATCCATTTTGCCATTCATAAACGCACGAAAGGTAAATTCACCAGGCAACGCAGCGCGTGCACCGGCAGCCAATACCGTTTCTAGTACGCGACGTGTAATTAAACTGCCGCCGTGGCAATGAATCTCTACCGTTGTTTCACCCGTGTAAGAACGTCCCTTCAACATCACGAGTAGCAAAACATCATCGACATGCTCGCTTTGTGCATTGCGTATTTGGCCAAAATGAGCTGTATGCGTGCGATATTGGTGAACGGGTCCTGAGAAAACACGCGCAGCAACATCCAATGCGTGATCCCCGGAAATGCGAATGATGGCAACGCCCCCCTCACCAGGCGGTGTGGCAATAGCCGCAATGGTTTCACCGGGATCGTAAGTTTGATGAACAAATTCCATAATAATTAAAGATTTAAAGTTGCAGGCAAAATAAGAATACACTAAACTCGTCTTTTTTGCATCTAATTGATTATCAAAGAACAAAATGAATAATAAACAAGATATTCCCCTCTATTATATTGATCGCCAAACAGGCCAAACCTGCATTGAAAAAGTGTATAAAGAAGGCGCTTTACGCCTTTTATATGGAGATTCTTGGTTAAGTACTTTTTTGCGACCTTGGATGTTACCTATCGTCAGTAAATGGCCCCTTTTTTCTAGGCTATATGGACGCTTGCAAAAACGCACTTCTAGCCAATGTAAAATTCAACCTTTTATTCAAACATATGAAGTGGATGCAACTGAATTTTTAGAACCTGTCCATAGCTTTCGCTCCTTTAACGATTTTTTTATTCGGCGTCTTAAGGAGCAGGCACGTCCCCTTGCACCGGGGGCTGAGGTAGCTGTGATGCCAGCTGATGGACGCTATTATTTTCATGCGAATATTGAAGAATGCGAAGGCTTCATTGTGAAGGGCCAAAAATTTGACCTCAAAGAATTGCTAGGACAATCCTCTTTAGCAAAAACCTATCAGGGGGGTAGCATGGTCATGGCTCGTCTCTGTCCTTCCGATTACCATCGCTTTCACTTTCCTTGCGATTGCTTACCGGGTCCTACCAAGCTGATTAATGGCTGGCTTTTCTCTGTGAATCCTATCGCTGTCAAAAAAAACGTACGTATTTTAGCGCAAAACAAGCGCACATTGTGTGAATTGCAAACATCAACTTTTGGCCGTGTCTTGTACTTAGAAATAGGGGCTACAAATGTGGGAAGCATTCAGGAGACCTATACACCTGGACAATGGCAGCCTAAAGGAGCTGAGAAGGGTTATTTTGAGTTTGGCGGCTCTGCTTTGATTTTACTGTTTGAAAAAAACACGATTCAATTTGATGCGGATCTTTTAGCGGCAACAGCACAAGGACTAGAAATACGTTGTTTAATGGGACAATCCATGGGTAAAAGTTGCAGGTAATACGCGAAGCATTTGGAGTGCGAAGACCCTCCTTCGCTTTCATTACAGACGCCTCATATGAAAGCGAAGGAGGGCCTTCGCACTCCTGAGTAACTAAACATTGTTATTAGCTCGCTCTTTTAAAGTGTTTTTTAGTAATTGATCAAAGTATACTTAAAAACACTGGTTTTATCTGTGCGGTAGCACTATCACTGCATTAGCCCAGACCGAGCGCGTGTAGCGCTCGTTGTGGGTAAATAATGCCATTTGATTAGCACTGCGGTTAGCAGTGCAACTAGTCGGCGCCCTTGTAGCACTGCTAACCGCAGTGCAATAGGTTATGCATTAAATCCCAGAACAAGCGCTAAACGCGCTCGGTCTGGGCTAATGCAGTGATAGTGCTACCGCACAGATAAAACCAGTCTTTTTAAGTATACTTTAACCAACTACTAAAAAGATCACTGTTACTTTTTGATATTAGCAACGAAGTTGCTTGGGGGCTCCAAACGCTTCGCGTATCATTAAAATTTTATCATGGAAAAAATAGATCTACATTTTGTTTGCAATTAATTGAAAGGAGGATCAAACTATAAGACAACTCTTTGTAAGTTAATGGTTTTTGATATGGAATATCTTCTCATTTTAAAAAATTTAATTAACTATGAAGCCATTCTTTGGTTCTGTGCTTTAGTTGGCTCAGGCATGATCCTCATTCAATTCCTCTTAAATTTATTTGGACTAACAGAAGAGCATATCGATGAAATTGCTATCGATGCGCTTAAATTTAAATGGCTGTCTAGACAAGCTCTCAGTGGTTTTTTGATGATGTTTGGCTGGACAGGCTTAGCTTGTCAGCATGAATTCAATTTGCCCCTAATGCCCACCTTGTTGATTGCTTTTTTAGTGGGTATATTGACAATCCTCGTCACAAGTTCGATTTTTAAAATGGCAAAGAAACTTCATAGCCCAGGAAGTATTTTCAATATTGAAGAAGCCGTCGGAAAAGAAGCTTTTGTTTATCAGCGCATTCCTAAAGAAGGAAAAGGTAAAATCACTCTTTCTCTTCAAAATTTCACACATGAAATTGATGCCGTTTCTCTCCATCAAGAAGAGCTTTCTTCTTTTACACGTGTTCAAATTATTAAAAAACTCGATAATCATACGGTTGTTGTCACAACCATTTAAAATAAGTAGGTGAGAGATGATTGAACAATCTTATTTAAGCATTGCAGTGCTTGGATTTCTGATTTTTATTTTTTCAACGATGTATTTTCTAGCGAAACTTTATCGTCGATGCCCTTCTAATAAAGTGTTAGTGGTCTATGGACGTGTGTCGGGCAGAAAAACAGTTCAGTGCTATCATGGGGGAGGAACGTTTATTTGGCCTTTGATTCAAGGTTATGCCTTTTTAGATTTAACTCCACGTACCATTCACATCCCTTTAAGAGGCGCTCTTTCTCATCAAAATATTCGTATTAATGTGCCAAGTACGTTTACAGTTGCTGTGGGAGTCACACCAGATATCATGAATAATGCTGCCATCCGCATTTTAGAATTGGATCATAAAGAAATTGAATCGATGGCGACAGAAATTATTATTGGTCAATTACGTTTAACAGTGGCTTCTCTGCGTATTGAAGAGATTAATCAAGACCGTGAAAGATTCCTAGAAGCGATTAAGAATAATATTGAGCCAGAGCTGCACAAAATTGGTTTAACGCTCTTGAACGTCAATATCACGGATATTACGGATGAATCAGAGTATATTAGTAGTATTGGAAGAAAAGCTTCTTCTATGGCTGTGAACCAAGCCAAAGTGGATGTGGCTGAACAAGAGAAACAAGGGGAAATTGGAAAAGCATTAGCAGAAAAAGATCGACGCGTTTCAGTGGCTTCTTATAATGCAGAAGCTGTGAAAGGAGAAAATGATTCCAAAGCGCAAATTGCATTGACAAATGCGATCTTAGCTGAAAGAGAAGCTGAAGCAGCACAACGTAGTCAAGTGGCTAAACAACAAGCAGAAGTTGAAATTCAAAAAGCACGTGCTTTAGCGCAAACGCAATTTTTAGAAGCAGAGCAAATTGTGCCGCAAGAGATTCAGAAGAGGAAAATCGAAATTGAAGCGGAAGCTCAAGCCAATAGTCAAATCTTGCTTGCCCGTGGAGAAGCAGAATCCATTCTAGCCATCAAGCAAGCAGAAGCAGAAGGGATTCGCAAATTGCTAGATGCAAAAGCGCAAGGGTATAAGCAATTGTTTGAAGCCTGCGGAGAAGATGCAAAGAGTGCTGCGACGATGCTTTTGATAGAAAAACTTGAAGAAATTGTGAAGCTTCAAGTGGAAGCGATCAAGAATATCAAAATTGACAAAATCACGGTGTGGGATAGTGGAAGCGCTGAAGCAGGAAAAGGATCATCTACTTCTCATTTTATTAGTCAATTCACAAAATCTTTGCCTGCTTTACATGATATTGCCTCGTTGGCCGGTTTAGAACTGCCTGAATATTTAGGAAAGGTGAGTGGAGAGCCTCTGAATGGCAATCGCACAAAATAAATGAAATAAATTGCTTTCTAGGTAGTGGACAAAAGGACAAACGACACTAACGACACCAAAGACCTTAAGGACAAAGTGGACAGTGGACGCTTGTGAACAGGAATAAACATTTTTTGTCTACAAGCGTCCACTGTCCACTTTGTTTGTCCTTAAGGTCCTTGGTGTCCTTAGTGTCGTTTGTCTTTTTGTCCACTAAAATGCGTTAGCCTTTAATTGTTTTCTAAATTTATTGTTTTTAATTCTAATTTCGAATACAATTAAAAAACGAAGAGAGTATCTCTTCATTAATGGAGGTAGCAAATATGCAAACTATTGAAAAGCCTTTGTGCTTTACTATAAAACAATCTATGTCTAGCCTAGCACTATGTGCTAACTTGTCTTCTATTCTCTTGTCTTTTCATTTTTCTCATCATCATCATTCTTGCTAATTTTTGCTTTTAATAAGCAATCGTTCAATTTTAATTAAATTTCAAATTTAATTTGCACATTTTATTGTGATGTTAATTTTTTAATTATTCATGAATTTGAATAATTTAATTATTTTTGTAATTAAAATTTAAAAAAGAAATGATATGTTAATGCAATCTAATTTTCCGCGCGTCGGAATTATTGGAGGGGCAGGTCCCATGGCAGGGGCTCTGTTATTCCAAAAAATCATACAAATTTGCCAGAAGCGATACAGTTGTCAAGCGGATGCTGATTTTCCGTCTATTATGCTGTTGAGCTACCCTTTTGCACAGATGTTGCAAAATCCTGATCGCACTCAAAAAACATTGCTGAAAGAACAGTTGAATGAGTGTTTATTTAACTTTCTGCGAAACGATATTGAGGTGGCTGCGATTGCGTGCAATACTTTACACGAGTTTTTAGATCCCTCGATAACTAAACCTCGTTCTTTCCTTCACATGATTGAAGAGACGGCTTGGATGCTCAAGCAAAATCAAATAGAGAACACTCTCGTGTTGTGTTCCACTACAGCAGCGGAATGTCAATTACACAAAAAGTATTTTGATTGCCAATACCCGTCTCAAGCTTTTCAAACACAAGTACAAAGTTGTATTGATCAGATTTTAGCTGGAAAGCAATCCAAAGAAGATGCGCAGGCATTAGTGAATCAGCTCAATGCTTATCTTGCAGAGCAAGGAGATGCAAAAATTGGACTTGTTCTTGGCTGTACGGAGTTCTCTGTTTTCAATGAACAGTTTCCTCTGCTGTTAAATGGATTGGATACGCGCTTTTGTGTTGTGGATCCCAATCAAATCGTTGCTGAAAAAATTTGTCGTCTTGTTTTTAAAAATAAATAATTAAAAGGAGTTTTTTATGGTTGCTATCAATACACAAACTCTCTTAGGAGAAAGTAAAATCCAGCAGACAGTAGACCTGCAAGTAAATGTCGCATTTAAAAAGAATTTGACTCGAACTGCTTTAATCAATGAAATTGCCAAGATTGATCAACCACAAGTAATCTTGTGGTATATGGGTGCTTATGGTTTGCGAGAACAAGCCGCCAATTATTATCGTAAAGATCTGAAGAAAATTTTAGATCTTCGTAATCAAGCTGCGTGTGTCTTGTATGATCTGACAGCTTGGAGAGCATTGAAATCTAGCGAAACAAAAATAGAAGATTTTAACCTGAATGCAGATAGGATTAATGAGATTGCTAAAGTAGAACAACTGCGCATTAAGTGTTTTAAATCTAGTGATTTTTTTAAGTGGTTAAAGACAGAAGAGAATGCAAAAATTTGTGCTTACTTTAAGGAAACCGTCTTAAAAAGAGAGTTTATTTTTCAAAAAAGCAAACAATTTGATGAAGTGAATATCAAAATTGGACAAGTATTTGAAAATGCTTGTCCGATTCTAGAAAATGAATATGAACGTGATTGTAGCAAAGAATATTCTGCTTTACAGTATGTAGAGGGGTGTTATTTAGTTAATCGCTTACTGGAAGAGAGCTTATCTAATTCTTCAAGTGAAGTGAACCTCGTATTTGCACTGCCGAACAATGAAGCAGACTATTATCAAGATCCTTTGAACAGTTTTGCTCAAGATATTACCGTACTTTTGCAAGAAAAATTAGGCAATCAAGTTCAAAAAAAAGTGAATATTATGTTTTATACCTTTCAATTTGGTAAAGATTCCTCTAATCGTCCTTACAATGCCGGTAAAGCAAATATCGACATGATCAATCGTTCTCAACTAGTTTAACGGAGATAAAAAATGAATCAACGTATTATGCGTTTACAAGATTTAAAAAATATTTCTGTTCAAGAGAATGGAGAGCAGATGATCGATCTTGCTCAAGTGTATCCTCAAATCTTTTGTGATTATCGGAGAACAGATTCTCATTTTCAGAAAATTTTTATGAGAAAAATGCTTGCAGATAAGCTTTACAATGTGCAAGAACGACTCTTATCTCAAGATACAGATTTAACGTTAATCGTAACAGAAGGTTATCGTCATCCTTTTTATCAAGAGCACTATTATTTACAGCAATTCTTAACTTTAAGTCGAGAATATCCTCAGTTAACTTGTGACGCTCTTGAGGAACTCACTCATCAATTTGTAGCATTGCCATCCGTTGCAGGGCATCCTACAGGTGGTGCTGTGGATGTGAGCATCAGTCGAGAGGGAAAAGAAATCGATATGGGAGGAACGATAGCAGATTTTAGTCGTATTGAATTACTTCCCACTTTTTCTTCTCATATAAATGAAACACAAGCTGAAAACCGTCGTTTACTGCATGATGCTATGCTTGCAGAAGGATTTGCCCCCTTCTATGGAGAGTGGTGGCATTTCTCTTATGGGGATCGAGAATGGGCTGCTTTTTATGAGCAGCTTCATACTCTATATGCCCCTATTTATTATTAAATGTGTTGTCAATAATTGACGCGTCAATTATATTGGTATTATGGAAAATAAAAACTATCGCTTACAAGATCGTGTTGGATTTTGGTTGCGTCGGCTGTCCAACGAAATGCATAATGCTTTTCTAGCTAAGCTAGAGAAGGTGGATGTCTCTATTCCTGAATGGTGTGTGTTAAACATCTTATTTCACGATAAACAAGCAACACCTTCTTCCATAGCGGAACAAGTAGGCATTGATAGAGGTGCGATCAGCCGCACAGTAGAAAAATTGGTTCAACGTGATTTTATTGAACGCAGCGTAGGTGAAGACCGGCGTCACACGCCACTTAATCTAACAAAAAAGGCACGAGACTTGGTCCCGAAGCTGATGCAGTTTGCAGAAGAGAATGATCGAGAATTTTTCTCTATGTTAGATGCGAAAGAAAAGAAAGCTTTACAACATATTTTATATAAAATTGCTTACCATATAGGCATAAAGGAGAAATCATGACAGTGGCAGGAATAAAAACAATTAGAGTGAAGCCAGGTTTGGATGTTGAATTTAAAAAAATGTTTACCGAAATGGTGGCTGAAATTAAAAAAAATGAACCGGGATGTTTATTTTTTGATTTATATCAAATGCAAGAAGATCCCACTACTTATATTGTTTTAGAACGCTATATCAATGAAGAGGCGAATACAGCTCATAAAAAATCTGCTCATCTGGCTTATTATTCTCCACGCATTAGAGCCTTGTTTGATCACATCGAAGTTAAATATTTGGATCAAGTTAATTTTTCAAATCAAATTACAACTGACTGAGTAGTTGTTATTTATTAAATAAAGCTATTGTTTTTTAATTGTGTTTAAACTAAAATGTCATTCTTTGTTAATTGATAGATAGAAATAGTTCTTGTGTTTGATTTTATCGATTCTGTTATTAAAGGAATAAAGATGGCTATTTTTGATTTACGTTGAGAATTATTTATAAATGTGCTACATCCAAATTAAGTTAATAATAGTTTTAATATAAATTATTATCAATAAAATAAATTAAAGGACATTTATTATGTCTATTCAGATTTTATCCAATTCTACGTCAAGTTATATGCAAGCGATGTGTGCTAGTATAAAACTGACGCCTGTTCAACGACAAGTAGCTTTAATGGTGGCTGCAATCATTCTTATAGATGTGGCTATATATGCCGTCGTGAAGTACACATGGTGGTCCATCAAACAAGTCAAAATCATTCAAAATGGCGAACCGGAAAAATGGATATCTCTAGATAAAGTCAACGGGCAAGCTAAAATTATTTTTGCAAGTTTTTTAGCCAGTGGAGCGACAGTTGAAGGAAATTTTAAAGATGGTCAGCTTGATGGTCATGGTAAAGTGACGCATGCTATAGGAAGTATAGAATCTGAAGAAGGTGAATATTCTCAGGATGATTTGCATGGTCCAGGAATCGTGAAATATCGCAATGGGTTAACCATTGAAGGAGATTTTGATCATTCAAGAATAACATATGATAAGTGGTATAGCGGTCAATTAAAAATAACTTATCCTGATGGTACTGTAGAGCAAGGTAAGTTTGTCAACGGTAAACTTAAAAAAGATAAATAGCCTAGGGCGTGTCCGAAAATTCATAATGGCCTAAATTAGCAATTTTCGGACACACCCTAGTCCTTACGCGATGTGCAACTGTAAAGTAGAATGAGTATATAAATCTTCCATTTTACAGTTGCACGTATAAGTTCACTGTGTACATAGACTGTTTGCCCTTTGTGCGGTAGCACTATAACTGCATTAGCCCAGACCGAG
>JASBUW010000109.1 GCA_030147755.1 Parachlamydiaceae bacterium | reverse complement strand
GATTTAACGCACAATATATTGCACTGCGGTTAGCAGTGCTACAGAGACGCTGGATAGTTGCACTGCTAACCGCAGTGCTGATCAAATGGTGTTATTTACCCAGAACGAGCGCTAAACGCGCTCGGTCTGGGCTAATGCAGTGATAGTGCTACCGCACAAATGACAAACAGACTTATGGGTAATAGGATGGGTCCTCCTTCGCACTCCAAACGCTTGCGCGTAAATACAAAGGGGTGAATCTCATGGATGTCTTAATACTAGCTCGCTTTCAATTTGCCTTAACCATCATGTTTCACTACATTTATCCTGTTTTGAGCATTGGCTTAAGCTTAATCATGGTCATCACAGAAGCGCTCTACCTCAAAACATGCCAACCTCTTTATCTACGCACAGCACAATTTTGGACGAAAGTGTTTGCTTTGACATTTGCGATTGGAGTAGCCACAGGCATTGTCATGGAATTTGAATTTGGAACGAATTGGGCCACTTATTCTCGCTATGTAGGTGACGTTTTTGGAAGTGCCTTAGCTGCAGAAGGTGTCTTTGCTTTTTTTCTTGAATCCGGGTTTTTAGCGATTTTAATTTTTGGATGGAATCGTGTGGGACGCAAATTTCATTTTTTTGCGACTCTGATGGTGTGTTTGGGTGCGCATTTTAGTGCTATTTGGATTGTTGTTGCCAATTCTTGGATGCAAACTCCTACCGGTTTTCAAATTGTGGGAGAAGGATTAAATGCACGCGCAGAAATTATTGATTTTTGGGCCATGGTTTTTAATCCTTCGTCGATGACGCGTTTAGGACATGTGATTTTAGGATGTTGGTTAGCCGGAGCCTTTTTAGTCATTAGTATTGCCGCTTACTATATGCTAAAAAAGAAGCATCTCGCATTTGCACGCACTTCTATGCATATTGCCTTGCTTGTCGCTTTTGTATCGGCCATTTTACAAGCGATTTCAGGGGATAGCAGTGGTAAAGTGGTGGCTGAGTATCAACCTGCCAAATTAGCGGCTTTAGAAGCTGTCTATACTACGGAAAAAGGGGCTCCTTTGACCTTGTTTGGAGTTGTGAATGCAAAAGAAGAAAAATTAGATTATGCCGTTCAAATTCCTAAATTGTTGAGTTTTCTTTCATTTGGTCGTTTGGATGCAGAAATTAAAGGCTTAGACCAGGTTCCCAAAGAAGATTGGCCGAATGTGCCTGCTTTGTTTAACGTCTATCGCTTGATGTTAGTCATGTGGGGACTCATGTTTTTTTTATCTATTGTCGGCATTTATTTGTGGTATAGAAACAAATTAGAAATGCATCCATGGCTATTGAGAGCAATGGTCATTTCGGCTGCTTTTCCTCAAATTGCGAATCAAGCGGGATGGTATTGTGCAGAAACAGGACGTTATCCTTGGATTGTGTATGGATTGCTGCGCATTTCAGAGGGATTATCCAAAGCAGTGACAGCGAATCAAATTCTGGGATCCATTATCATGTTTTCAGTTGTTTATATCTTTTTATTTTTCTTGTTTATCTATATTTTAAATGAGAAAGTGAAGCATGGTCCTGAAGAAGATCAGGAAGAAGAGGCTTCTACGCTGTATCACGGGCTTCAGCACCTTGTAAAGGAAAAAACACATGATCACGCTTGAAAATTTACAGTTTGGATGGTTCACTATTTTTGTCATTCTGTTGACCGGATACGCTATTTTAGATGGGTTTGATCTAGGTGTAGGCATGCTGCATCTATTTGCTAGAAAAGATGCAGAAAGACGTGTGATGCTCAATTCTATTGGTCCTGTATGGGACGGAAATGAAGTGTGGCTTGTGACAGCAGGCGGAGCTCTTTTTGCGGGTTTTCCTGATATTTATGCGACGATGTTATCTGCTTTTTATATTCCTGTCATGGCGCTTTTAGCCGGACTCATTTTTCGAGCGGTCGCCATTGAATTTCGCAGTAAGCAGCCCATGAAATGGTGGCGTTACACGTGGGATACTATTTTCTTTTTCGGAAGTTTTGTGATTTCTTTCGTATTAGGACTCATTTTAGGCAATCTTATTCGAGGGATTCCCTTAGATGCTTATAAAGAATTTACAGGGACAATAGAGACCATTTTGCATCCTTATGCCCTTTTGGTTGGACTTTTGACAGTTGCGCTGTTTCTCATGCATGGCTCCATTTACATTCTTATGAAGACAGAAGGCGAATTTCATGATAAGATGCGTGGTTGGACTAATCCCTGTATTATTTTCTTTATCATCATGTACGCGGTGACGACAATAGCGACCTTGATTTATATGCCGCATATGATTGTGGCTTTTCAGCATCGCCCGCTCTTTTTTCTGCTCGTTATTGTCAATATTTTAGCTGTGGCGAATATTCCTCGTGAAATTTACCATGGACGTGATGCGCGTGCTTTTATCAGCTCTAGTCTTAATATTATATGTTTATTGGGGCTCTATGCGATTGGAACCTATCCGGAAGTGATTCGTTCGCTTGTGCATCCGGAAATTTTTAGTCTCACGATTTACAATTCCTCTTCTTCTCTGTTAACTTTAAAGATCCTCTTTTTGATCGCCTTTATTGGCATGCCTTTAGTGGTGTCTTATACTATTGCGATCTATTATATTTTCCGAGGAAAAGTTAAAATAGATCCGCATAGTTATTAGGTCATTCACCTTATGTAAAAGGACAAACGACAAAAACGACCTTAACGACAACGTGGACAAAAAATGCATGATTTTGTCCACGTTGTCGTTAAGGTCGTTTTTGTCGTTTGTCTTGTTATACGAAACGAGCGGTTAATCACTCTGTTCTGTTATCGATAAATTTTGAGTGGGATACTCTGTTTTAAAACGCTCACGCGTTTCTTCGATAAAATTTTGCAATTTTTGCTTTTGCGTATCCATGGAAACAAACAAATCTTGTACTTGTTGTTTCAGTTGACGTAAGTTTTCTTTCTCTGTTTGCATTTCAGTTTGTAAATCTTCTACCGCTTTTAACATTTGCTTTTGGAACACATCTGAGTTAGCTTCTGCTAAAGGTAAAGCAGGTGCAGAAGAAGAATAATGACCTAAATAGCCTTGAAAAGCGTGTTGATTATTAATAAGTACACCTGCTGCTAAAGAAAAAAGTAATAGCAATAATGTAATGGAAAATCCGATCCAGCGTTTCACTGCTAGGAAAATGGTCATCAAGAAAATCAAAACAGCAATGAGTAGAGCAATCACATGGTCTGTTTGCAAAAACTGTGAAAATGTCTGCATAGTCAAGTCCTTTTCTTTTTCTTCTTTATAATGAGCGCATCTTAAAATTGCTAGTGGTCTACGCGAAGTTGATTGAAAAATTTAATTAAAAAAATTATGTTATACTTTTTTTATAAAAACTCAATCAAGGAGTGAATAAAATGCATCTTTTGAGAGTAACATTGATTTGTTTGGTTGTATGGATGATCCCTAGTCAAGCCATTTTTGCCCAAGAATGTTGTTGTTCTTCTTGTTGTGTTGATGGGAATGCCCATCTTTATATAAAGCTAGGAACAGGATATTCTTTTTCACGCAAAGCGCAAGTGCATGCCCCGTCGGAAGTATGGGATTTAGCAGTAGAAGGATACAATAGAGACTTACAAGGTGCTCCCATTATTGCTGCAGGTATTGGCTATGATATTGGTCAATGGCTTTCAACAGATATCATGTTTAGTTATCGTCCCGGTTATAAATACCGCAAATTTCAGACAGGGATTTTTGATCCCAATACACCTGGATTTATTGCTAGTAATAAAGTCAGACGCTTTCATTTAGATGTTACGACTGTGATGTGGAATGTGTATGCGAATGGAAGATTTTGCAAAGATTATCTCTGTTGGAATGTGGGCTGTATGCCCGGCGATTTTTATCCTGTCCTAGGAGCAGGAATAGGGATGAGCCGTTTCAAAATCTTTGATTTTCGCTCAACAGGACTGCCTACTGTTGATGAAACAGGCATCCCTGCTTTTGGAGTCGCAAGTGAATATAGTGTCAGTTATCACTTCACTTATCAACTAACAGCTGGTCTTGAATACAATTATTGTGATGCGTGGGCCATTTGTTTAGGTTATCGCTGGTTTGATGCAGGTAAATTTAAGGGTCCTCGTTATGTGCGTACAGCATTAGGGCATGCGCATGATTTTGGACAATATGTATGGGATATGAGATTGAGAGCGCATGAAGTCATGTTAGAAGTGAAGTTCTTCTTATAAGCGTAGTGACTTGATTGTAAAAAAATGAACATAGTAGACAATAATCTGTTTACTATGTTCATGAAATGTGAAATGGGTTTTTAGGTTTCAATTAACAATCGATAATCAATATCCAATGCTTTGGCTAGTTTCTTAGCCGTTTTCTCGCCTATAGCTCGTTTACCATTTTCCATTCTAGAGAGGTTATCTTGAGAAATGCCGCATCTTTTCGCGAGTTCTTTTTGAGAAAAACCTTCTCGATAACGAGCTCCACGCAACACAAGACCAGCTTGTTTATATTTAGCGATGCGATCTGCAGCGACTTGTTCCCAAGGAATAGCTTGTTCCCAAGAGGTAATTAAATCTTCTGCTGGCTCCGTCCAATTTTCTAATAAATCTGCTAATTTGTCCTTGATATTAGTTGTATTTGGAATTTTATAATTAAGCGGTTTATGACCAGGAAAACCAACGGTGACTTTAATATATGATTGCGTCCTAGTACGGCGCATTTTCGTGTGTACCGACATAATAAACCTCTATACGTTTGAGTTTTAAATCCATGATTTTCCAACAAGCTACGTACGTAGGACGTCCTTTTTTAAGATGGCAATGATAAGTATTGCTTGACAACTTACTATAATTTGGCCAATTCACTCTTTCTGGTCCCATTTTTCGCAATTCCGTAATAAGAAAATCTATTGTATCATTAATAGAAGGCTTAGTACCACTTTTCTTTAATTTTCTGTATTGCTTGCCGGCACTTTCAGATAAACGAACTTCCCAAGATGAATTCATACTATTTTTCGCATTGTTGTTACTTTTATAATAGCATTTGGAATGACATATGTCAAAAAATATATGTCTAAATTGATTTTATGGCAACCAACTGTTCATTAAGATCAATCAAATCATGAGTTTCTTCGAAGCCTAAAGCTTGTCTAGCTTGTCCCATAATGAAAAAAGAGCCGCAAATAACCAAGATCTCTTGATGTTGGATAGCTTCTTCACGTGCTAGATAGACGCCTTCTGCAATAGATGAATGCTTAAAAATAAGCGAAGAGTCTTTGATGAAATGTTGTAAGAGTATCTCTAATTCTTCCAAAGATACTCCACGTCCATTAAGCGCTTCTACCAGATGAAAATGATGGCCATGTTGAGCAATAAGACGTAAACAACCTTGCACGTCTTTATTTTTGGATAATCCAAATACAAGACGCATAGCTTTTCCAGGATAATATTGCTGAATGGCTTGAAAAAGATGGCTAAAGCCATCAGGATTATGTGCTACATCCAAGATGATTGGAGGTGCGCCTTCTAGGATTTCAAAACGACATGGCTGCTTTCCTTGTAGGCCTTGATAAATGGCGTCTGATGACAGAGAAAATGAGCCACTGAGCCGCTGTAATGCTGTACGCGCAATTTCTTGATTTTCTTCTTCGAAAAAAGTTGAATTGGACTGTGCTTGAATAATTGGGCTTTGAAGAGATATAGCGATTTCTTGAATAGGTTCTAAAGGAACATGTGGGCCAATGACGACAGGTATTTGGGATTTAATAATGCCTGCTTTTTCACGTGCAATCTCTTCTCGCGTTTTCCCTAATAAATCTGTGTGATCTAAACTGATGGAAGTGATGACAGATAAGCAAGGATGAACGACATTTGTGGCATCTAAGCGTCCGCCTAAGCCTGTTTCTAACACAACCACGTCTGCTTTTTCTTGTGCAAAATAAAGGAAGGCTAAAAAAGTGGTCACTTCAAAAAAAGTAGCAGGAATCTGTTCTTTTGCTATGAGTTCAAATAACGTAGTGAGCAAAGTCACTGTTGTTTCTTCTGGAATCATTTCTCCATTTAAACGAATTCGTTCGCGGAAGCACGCTAAATGCGGAGAAGTGTAAAGGCCTACGCGATAGCCTGCGTGTTGAAAAGCACAAGCTATTTTAGTTGCCACTGAACCCTTGCCATTGGTTCCCGCCACATGAATAGAGGAAAAAGAACGATCAGGAAAATTTAAATGCTCTTGGAGAGCATAAGCATTTTGAAGACCCAGCTTCATGCCTCCAAATAAATTCAAATTAAATAATTTGTGGATAATTTCTGCGTACGACATAAGATCAAGACGAAGAGTTAGATTGAAAATGTTGATAAAGAGTTTGAAAAGTTTCTGCATTGACCCACGAACATCCTAAGGGGATTGTGGGTTTAATAGTTCCATGAAAGTCAGAGCCACCGGTAATGATCCAGCCCCGATGAGCCCCAATTTTGATCCAGCGATCGTGTTCAGTTTGTGGGAAACGGCTATAATAGCCTTCAATGCCATCAAATTTCATGGAGAGTAGATCTTTCAATATTTTTGGTTTGTCAATGAGATGAGGATGAGCAATGACAGCTAATCCGTTTGCTTGATGAATGAGCTCTAACGTTTCTTCTATGCTAAATCCTTCACTAGGCACAAAACAGGGTTTGCCTTCTCCAAGATATTGTTGAAACGCTTGTTGTATGGTGTGCACATAACCTTTTTTCATTAAAGCCACCGCAATGTGGGGACGTCCGAAGGAATGTGGGGAAGTTTGCAAAGTTAAATCTTCTAGGGAAAGAGGAATGCCACAAGCTCTTAATTTCTCTAAAATCACGTGGATACGGTGTAAGCGTCTTTGATGATGTTGCTCGCAAAAATTGTGAATAATAGGAGAAGTCAAAGAAAAGCTATAGGCTAAAATATGCACACTTGTTTGGTCATGAACCGTTGAGAATTCAACTCCCGAAATCAAAGGTAATCCCTTGGCTTGTGCAAACGGAGCCGCTTGTTCATAAGCTTGAATGGTATCATGATCGGTAATCGATAAACCTTGTAAATTCTTATCTAAAGCAAGCTGAATAATTTCTTCTGGTGCAACAGTGCCATCTGAACACGTCGTATGACAGTGCAAATCAGCGCGAAAATCATGCTTCACAAGGGGCTCCAGCTGGCTGATAAGGCACATAACGCACTTCAGCTTCGAGTTCAACTCCTGCCTGTGCTTTGACTTCTTGTTTAATCAACTCAAGCAGCTGTAGAACATCTTGAGCAGAGGCATCTCCTGTATTTACAACAAAATTGGCATGTAGAGGAGAGACTTGAGCTCCGCCAATCATTTTGCCTTTTAATCCGCTTTGATCAATGAGAGCTCCAGCGGATAGAGGCGTGGGATTGCGAAAGACGCATCCTGCCGATTTGGCATTATAAGGCTGCGTTTTTTTGCGATAATCAATAATATCCAATTGCTTTTGGCGTGCTTCTGGCATTTTTTCTAAACGAAATGTGGCGCCCACAATAGCACCTGGAGAGTTTTGAAAAGAGGAAAATCGATAACTAAACGTTAATTGTTCTTTAGGTAAACAATGAAATTCGCCATCGGGAGTCACAAAATCTACGGAAACAAGAGAGTGGCCTGTTTCGCCGCCATTTGCGCCGGCATTCATGTAAACGGCTCCGCCGACACTTCCAGGAATGCCGGAAGCAAATTCCAGTCCGGCCCAGCCTTGCCTTGCCGTTTGTGATCCTAATAAAGAAAAACTATATCCGGCACCTACGTGCCACGTGTCTTCTGCTAATTTATGTAAGAAGGAGATGCGATTGGCGATAACGACACCTGCAAAGCCACGGTCATCAAATAAGGAATTGGATCCTTTCCCTAAAATAAAATAAGGAAGCTGATGCTGATGGCAAAAAGGAAGAAGAAGCTGCATGGTTGGAATATCATGCACTTCAATAAAATAGTGCGCAGGACCTCCGATACCGAAAGTTGTCAATTCTTTTAAAGAGCGTTGTTGCTCAAATTGTTCAAATTGTATCATCTGGGAGATCCTCCCTGTTTTGGCGATTCAAGGCTTGTTCCTGAGCTGTTTCAGCTGCCATTTGTTCACTTTTGAGAAGCTCTTGTAAATGCTGGGCGAGTTGTTGCGTATTGGTTTGTTCTCCAAGGCTTGCTTGATAAAGATAGTCCAAGACTGCATTGACAAAAGAAGCCGATTCAGGTGTATTGAATTTGCGTGAGAGACGAATAGCTTCTGCGATGGCTACTTTGGGAGGAATTTGCTCATCAAAAAAGAGCTCGAATACACCTAAACGTAAGATGTTTTTGGTAACCATTTGAATACGGTCAAAATCATAGGAGGTAGAAGCAGAAGCAATAAGAGAATCGATTTCCGACAAATGCTGCCGTACCAGTTGTGCACGTTCTTGGGCTAAGCGGACATTTTTTTTGGAAACAGCCAATTCGGCCATCATGAGATCGATCATGAGAGCCTCATCTGTTTGATCAAGATCTTGACTGTAAAGAAGTTGAAATACGATTTCGCGAAATTTTTGTTGAGAAAGTGCCATAGCATCCTAAAAATCAAAAGTAAATGATGAGTAAGAAAGTCCTAAATGCACAGGTAAGACGCGAAGCGTTTGGAGCCCCAAGCAACTGCGTTGCTAATATCAAAAAGTAACAGCGACCTTCTTGGTAGTTGGTCAAAGTATACTTAAAAAGACTGGTTTTATCTGTGCGGTAGCACTATCACTGCATTAGCCCAGACCGAGCGCGTTTAGCGCTCGTTCTGGGATTTAATGTACAACCTATTGCACTGCGGTTAG
>JASBUW010000046.1 GCA_030147755.1 Parachlamydiaceae bacterium | reverse complement strand
TGGATAGTTGCACTGCTAACCGCAGTGCTAATCAAATGGCATTATTTACCCAGAACGAGCGCTAAACGCGCTCGGTCTGGGCTAATGCAGTTATAGTGCTACCGCACAAATGACAAACAGACTTATGGGTAATAGGATGGGAGGACCTTCGCACTCCAAACGCTTACTTACCCTTGAACAAGGGAGTAAAAAATGAGAAATATAGTTTATATTATATGGTGGGGATGGATTGCAAGTTTAAGTTTTCTTCCCAGTATATTAACAGCCGAGGAAGACGATCATCTCGTGATCGGACTCGCCACAGAAAGCTCCTTGACTCCTTTGTACCTACTTCCTTTGACGGCTGATCAAACTGATTTTTCTTCCGCCTATCTGCAGCAATTAGAACAAGTGCTAGCCTTTGATCTCCATCATAATGGATCCACTGTATTAACCAAAAGAACCCACCAAAATGATAGCTTGGGACAAAGTGGATCTTTTAATCAAATTGGATCAGCAGATGAGTGGCGCGCACAAAATATTTTTTATGTGATCAAACCACAAGTACAAGGGCATGCTTTAGCCGTACTCTTATTAGATGCTCAAAAGCCTGCTTTGAAAAGCTTAGAACCTCTGACTTTAACAGGGGATCTCAATCAAGATCGCCGCCAAGTCCACCGTGCCGCTGATCTCATTCACAAAGCGCTTTTTGGCATAGAAGGAATTGCCTCTACACGTATTCTTTTCGCCCTCAAAACAAAAAATTCATCTGATAGCAGCAAATGGATCTCTGAAGTTTGGGAAGCCGATTACGATGGCGGTAATGCCCGTCAATTAACACGTGAACGCTCTATCAATGTAACACCAGCTTACTTGCCTCCCAAACCAGGTTATCTCACAGGTGGATTCCTCTATGTTTCTTATCAATTAGGACAACCTAAAATTTTTCTTTCTTCTCTTAAAGAGGGCAAAAGCCAGCGGCTATGCCATCTACAAGGCAATCAGTTAATGCCTGCTGTTTCTCCTCAACGGGATAAAATTGCGTTTATTTGTGATGTAACAGGCAATCCAGACTTATTCTTGCAGCCTTTTAGTCCCGAAAAAGGCGCCATAGGCAAACCTTATCAAATTTTTTCTGCACGTCAAGCCACTCAAGGATCACCCACTTTTAGTCCCGATGGCAAACAAATTGCTTTTGTTTCGGATAAAGATGGATCACCCAAAATTTATGTCATGAAGATTCCTGAGCCTGGCACCAGCTTAAAAGGCATTAAAGCCACGTTGATTACGCGCGCCAATCGTGAAAACTCAGCACCTGCTTGGTCACCTGATGGCACCAAGATTGCTTACTGTGCACGCGGCAAAGGAGAGCGGCAAATTTGGATGTATGACTTCACCACTCGCCAAGAAAAGCAAATCACACAAGGACCCGGACACAAGGAAAATCCTTCTTGGGCTCCTAATAGCCTGCATCTCGTGTTCAATTCATCTGACATGAATCAAAACGAACTCTTTCTGATTAACCTCAATCAATTGGAAGCCATACAAATTACCGCAGGGGCTGGCGAAAAGCGTTTCCCCAATTGGGAGCCACGTTAATAAATGAGACACCATTAAACCAATAAAGCATTTTATTCTTTTGTTATATTTATTTTCATGTTAATATTTAAATCTTAATTAAATACAAACACGGAAATAAATATAATAAAAGGTGGATAATGGACTATTTCTTTAATCAAATTGATGATATTAAGTTAGCTTCAGGCATGAAAGAAGCAACTGATTTAAAACAACAGTTTACAGAAAAAGTGGACTATCAAGGACGTTCTTATTCGTTATATAAGGTCTATGCACGTCAGCTTAATGGCAAAGACAGACTTTTAACTTTCCTTTCTAGTCTAGTGTGGACCATTTTATCATTCGGAGCTTTACTGCTTTCTAAAGATTTTCGCGATCAATGGCAATCCGTTTTTACAGAGAAACATGTGCGCGTTGTTTATCTTCCTGTTGAAGTAGAAACACAAGAACAAGAAACAAAGATACTAGAAACAGAAAAACATCATCCTATCCCAGTCAGTCCTCTGCTAGATATTAAGCAAGAGAAAAAGGTAGAAGAGCCTAAAATAAAACAAACTGTTCCAGTAGAAGCTCCACCTGTAGTCAAGCAAGAATCCCCTCTAAAGGTAAAATTAAGTGATTTACTAGCAGACTTACCGGTAACAGAGGGGTTTAATCTTTCACTACTCAATTTAGACAATAAACGCTTATTATGGACATACGCTGAGAAGTGGTATCAACGTGTTGATAAAGATAAGTCGGAATGGACAATCGAAGAGCTATCCACCTTATTAGCGGCTCGTCCTCAAGATGTGGAAGGATTGTGTTTCCGCATGCAACTTTTCCATGGACCTGATCTTCCTCTGCATACAGCTGCTTTAGATTGGTTTTTTAAATCTTTATGGGAAACAATTTCAAATGCACAAAGAGCCACTTTCTTTTGTTCAGCTAAATTGATTTGGGGAGGCCATATCAGGGTGTCAGGCCAAGAGAACAGATTTCCAAAGGGAATGAAACAACCGACTTGGAAAATTGACGAGCTAAGCATGTTCCTTTCCGTTAAAAAAGAAGCTTTGCTCAAATTCTTGGAGCTTAAAAAAGTATTCTTAAATGAAGATGGCAGCTATTCATCGGCAGCTATTGACACGGCAATCAATAATGCGACAGGCACTGAAATGAATTCTTATTTAGAAAATAATCGTACTCAAACTCATTCTTTAAGGTTTGCTGTGGATTAAACTATTTATTGATTTATTAACAAAACAGCGATAGCCTATTTGCTTTATCATTTAAAAGGAAGCTATGAATCATTTATCTTCTATTACAGTTATACAGCATTTTATTGGCAGTTTTTCGCTCGATACTTTTTTCAAAAATCTTACGCCCTTGCAGAGAAAAGTAGGAGCTATCGCTCTTAGTGCTATTGCCTGTTTTGTGGCCATTTGTTTAGCTTGTCGCTATTGCTTAAAAGAAAAGTTTGTTAATCAACAAGCAGCAGACATAGATGACATAGAACCTGAAGGGCAAGATGTCATTCAAGAGAATTTACCGGAAGAAGAATTAGCCAACCCCAATAAACAAGCACTTGATTTTATCAAAAAACGCCATTCCTTATTTAAACCGGCCGATTCTATTTTACGTAAGGAAACTCAAAAAGCTAAATCTGATTTAGATGCGCAGCCAAATAACTTAAGCCGCATGCTTATATATGGAGAAGCTCTTCAAACACAAGGTTTGCATCAAAAAGCTTGCGAAATATTTAAGAAGGCCTGGTCTTTAATTCTTAGTAAAGAACCTTCTGATTCTAGAAATAAATATTTAATGATTAGTATTTCATACGCTTATAGCCAATCTTTAGTTATCCTAGGGAGATATGAAGCAGCCCTCGATTTACTGAAACAAGCTGCCTCGTTAAATCATGCTTTAGCGATTAATCCTTACGGAGGTGAATATTATATCTATGATCTTATTCTTTGCTCTCAGGGTCATATCCTGCAATTACAAGGTAAAGAAAAAGACGCTCAGGATAAGTTTGAAGAAGCGCTTACAACACTAAATCCTAAGTTTGAGGATTTCAAATCACATGAAGCCTTTATTCTTCGTGAATATGGGGTATGCTTCTATCTACAAAATAAACCTCTAGAAGCAATCGAAAAGCTTCAAGCCTCCTTAGCATTAAATCAGCAGGACAAAATTACACTCTACATTTATGGTGAAGTCTTACACATGCAAGGCAAAAATAAAGACGCTCTAAAAAAGTTCAAAAAGGCCTTAACTCCCGCTCAATTTGCGGAGATGAAAGAGAATCTCTTATCCTCTTAACAGCTTGCATCCGTATTCCATTCATCTGATATGAATTAAAATCTATAACTGCTTTATCCATCTTCCTTTTTCTGGTTTTCGCCAATTATAATGACAAACTCAGCGAAAACTCGATATTTTTTCAAGTTTTCGCCAAGTTGAGTCGCAAACCCAGCGAAAATCGATAAAAAAACACGATTTTCGCTGAGTTGAGTTTCACTAAACTGAAATGATGTTTGATTAGATTTTTGTTGACTGCGTAATTAATTAACAATATTATGCTTATTTCCTTCTTTAAAGGTATTATATGAATAATTTATCTTCTATTACAGTTATACAGAATTTTATTGGTAGTTTTTCGCCAAGTACCTTTCTCAAAAGCCTTACTCCCCTGCAAAGAAAAATAGGAGCTATCGCTCTTGGTGCCATTGCCTGCTTTGTGGCCTTTTGTTTAGCTTGTCGCTATTGTTTAAAAGAAAAAAAAGAAGAAATTGCTCATCAGCCGGCAGCCCCTCAACCAATTCCGCAAGTCCCGCAAGAAGAGCCCAAAATACTCCCTCCTCAACAAGCAGTAGACACAGATGAAATAGAACCCGAACCCGCAAACCTTATTCATGCAGAACAACCGGAAACAGAATTAGTCAGACCTATTTCAAATGCTTTCCATTTTTTCAAAAAATGCCGCTCTTTCTTGAAAACTGGGCTTAATATTAATATGGCAGAGATAAAATCTAAGTTAGATTTAGATCCAGACAATCCACAACTCATGTTTAATTATGGCGAAGCTCATCGCTACCAAAATTTGCATGTAGAAGCGTGCGACATATTCAAAAAAGCGTGGGATTTAAATCTTAAAAAAGATTTTCCAAAGACAGCACAAAAATCTTTAAAAGCGCATATTTTACTTTCTCATAGCGAATCTTTATTAATGTTAGAAAAACATGAAGAAGCCATTGAATTGCTTAAGCAGGCTTTGTCGCTAAATGATGCTAATATACACGATATGATTCTGCAATATTATGGGTTGGCCTTACAATTCCAAAACAAAGAAAAAGAAGCTATTCATAAATTTGAAGAAGCTCTCCAAACATTAGATCCTCCACGTATTACATTAAGCCAGGAAAAAGCCTACTGTTTATGTGGATATGGCTTGCTTTTGTGTCTGCAAAATAAACCTCAACAAGCAATAGAAAAATTCGAAGCTGCTTTAAAATTAGATAGTCAGCAAAAAGAAGCTCTCTATTTCTATGGAGAAGCCTTACGCATGCAAGGCAAAGATAAAGAAGCTTTAGAAAAGTTCGAAGCCGCCTTAACTCCTGATCAATTTGCTGTGATAAAACAAGAAATGGAAAATGCGCCAAAGATATAGGACTGATCCGAACCTATAGAGAGCGAACAATTAATCAAAAAAAACTTTCAGTTTTTGATTTGTTTTTTGACCGCCTTATGTTAAGCTGTATTTCCAGCTATAAACCTTTCTCGATTTCTTCTACTTTCTAAGGGGAATCCTATGAAAACAAAATCATTTTTACTTTTGATCGCCCTCATGGGAACAGCTTTGATATTTCAAAGTTGCGCTAGAAGAGGCGATGATGTTTGGGAAGACACCAAATCTGCTAGTCGTCATGTCAATAGAGGAATCCGCACCCTAGGGGGCAAAGATGCCGATTCACGTCAAATTCGCTCCCGCAGCGATTTTGAATGCGTTGAAGATGATTGCTGTTATCCTGACGGTGGTTTCCAAGATTGCGATTATCAAGACAGCTGTGCACAAGCTGATTTTATTCCTTTGCAAGATCCTGCTAACGACATGTCCATGGCCACTTCACGTCCTCCACGTGAAGCCCCCGGTGAATATGGAAGTTCTTTGCCCGGTATCGAAGCTTTTCGCGATCCTAGTACGATTCCTCAAATGGCAGGTGTTTTTCATCCCATTTATTTTGAGTATGATAGCAGCTTGATCAAAGGACCGCAGAATCTTCAAACGATTCATACCATTGCAGAATACATGCGCTTTCATCCTAATCTTTATCTCTTTGTGGAAGGACATACCGATGAACGCGGACCTCAAGCCTATAATCTCGCTTTAGGCATGCGCCGTAGCAACTCTGTGCGCAACCTTTTAATTAATGAAGGGGTGCATCCAGACCGTTTATTTACCATTTCTTATGGAAAAGAACGTCCCGTTGTCTTAGAGCGTCATGAAGAAGGTTGGGCAAAAAATCGTCGCGTTGAGTTTAAAGTGTATGAACGCTAAATTGTTTTTCTTCTTAGGAGTCCTGCTGCTTTCGACAAGCGGCTGGACTGCTAACAATTATCCTGTTCCACGTGGCTCAAAAGCTGTTGTAGAAGATATTGGCAATACTGTTCGTCAATTGAAAACAGGATTAGCCGATCTCAAACATGAAGTGCGCAATCACGAAACAGAAATTCGCATTTTTGACGAGAAACTTCAAACACAAGAATCTGCCCTAGAAGATTTACGCCAACATCTAGCGGATGATCTACAAGCGCAACGTGATTCTTCCAGATCAACTACACTTAATCTAGAGGGTAAACTCAATACCTTACAAAACAAAACAGAGACACTCGAGCACTCTTCACGCAATTTAGAAACGTTGACAAGAGGCGTTATCGATGACTTACGTCAACTCAAAACACAAGCAAACGACTCTGTCACTGTACTGGGACAGTATCGCCAAAAAATCACCGATTTAGAAGCTCTTCTCGACGTACAAAATCAGCATATGCAGCATCTTGAAGCCGCTTTACGTACGATGATGGACGCATTGCAAATCAAAGAAAGTCCTAAAGAGATTGCTAAAAATGAGGGAATGCGCACATATAAAGTGCAGTCAGGTGATTCTCTTGAGAAAATTGCACGCGCCCAAAAAGTCTCTATACAAGCCTTAAAAGACGCGAATCAATTGACAAGCGATCGCATCATCATCGGTCAAACATTAAAGATTCCCTAATGACAACGCTGCTTCCCCCTGCCATTGGTCTTTTTGATTCGGGTGTCGGCGGATTAACCGTCATGCAAGAGCTTATGCGCGTATTGCCTTATGAGCGGCTTATCTATTTTGGGGATACCGCACGCGTTCCTTATGGAAATAAAAGCCCTGAAACAGTAGTGCGCTACTCTATTGAAAACACGATTTGTTTGCTTGAAAAAAATATCAAACTTTTAGTGGTCGCTTGTAATACCGCTTCTGCTCATGCATTAGCTAAGTTGCGTTTATTATTTAATATTCCCATCATTGGGGTGATTGAACCGGGAGCAGAAAAAGCAGTGGCTGTTTCGCGCAATCAACACATTGCCGTGCTGGGAACAAAGGGAACCATTCAATCAGGCGCTTACCAAGAAGCCATTCTAAAACGCGCCCCAAATGCCGTCATTTTTCCGGTTGCTTGTCCTTTGTTTGTGCCTTTGGTAGAAGAGCAGTGGCTCCATCATCCGGCCAGCGCCTTGATTG
Organism: Parachlamydiaceae bacterium; assembly: GCA_030147755.1. GTDB lineage: Bacteria > Chlamydiota > Chlamydiia > Chlamydiales > Parachlamydiaceae > JASBUW01. The sequence goes on along the minus strand of JASBUW010000046.1, from coordinate 720 downwards.
TGCGCGAATATTTGCAACCTTTACGTGACCAGGAAATTGATACGCTTTTACTAGGTTGTACACATTATCCCCTTCTCAAAACAATCATCCAGCAAGAAATGGGAGATCAGGTAACACTTGTAGATTCTGCCTCCACATGTGTCGAACAAGTAGCGCAGCTGTTGCAACAATCTCAGGCATTAGCCACCACTTTTCAAGGCAAGCCTCATTATTATACATCGGATGATCCCGATAAATTCCGTGTGCTGGGAGAACGGTTATTTGGCTATCAGCTTGATGCTGTCGAATTTCTTTCTCCTGATCGATTTATTTAAAAGTAACCGTTCAGATCCCCTCCTTCATCGAGGTAGAAGGTAATCAGGCCGTCTCGGCCTGTTTCTAATGCAGCTTAAATAGTTGTCCCTGATTTAATCAAGGCTATAAAGGAAGAAATCAATTTAATCTGTTCATGGGTAATGCGTGCAAGCGTTTGGAGTCCCCAAGCAACTTCGTTGCTAATATCAAAAAGTAACAGCGGCCTTTTTGGTAGTTGGTCACAGTATACTTAAAAAGACTGGTTTTATCTGTGCGGTAGCACTATCACTGCATTAGCCCAGACCGAGCGCGTTTAGCGCTCGTTCTGGGATTTAATGCATAACCTATTGCACTGCGGTTAGCAGTGCTACAAGGGCGCCGAATAGTTGCACTGCTAACCGCAGTGCTAATCAAATGGCATTATTT
>JASBUW010000045.1 GCA_030147755.1 Parachlamydiaceae bacterium | reverse complement strand
TGGATAGTTGCACTGCTAACCGCAGTGCTAATCAAATGGCATTATTTACCCAGAACGAGCGCTAAACGCGCTCGGTCTGGGCTAATGCAGTTATAGTGCTACCGCACAAATGACAAACAGACTTATGGGTAATAGGATGGGTCCTCCTTCGCACTCCAAACGCTTCGCGTATTACTAAAATCTGGTTTGAATTAAGGACTATTAACTAAAATAAATTTTCCTTATTTTAAGCTAAGAAATTTTCTGCAGGCACATAAGGATAACCCAAATCATGTGCTACAGGTTCATTGGTCACATGACCATAACACACATTCAAGCCATGACGCAAACCTGCATGTTCTTTCAATGCGCGTTTCCAGCCTTTATTGGCAATCATCAACGCATAATCTGCTGTCGCATTTGTCAAGGCTTGTGTGGAGGTACGCGCGCAAGCACCAGGCATATTGGTGACACAATAATGAATCACCCCATCTACCACATAAGTAGGCTCGGCATGCGAAGTGGGACGAGAAGTCTCTGCACAACCCCCTTGGTCAATGGCTACATCCACAATGACAGATCCCGGGATCATACTGTGAATCATTTCACGTGTAATGAGCTTCGGAGCAGTTTTACCAGGAATTAACACAGACCCCACCACAAGATCTGCTTGCGAAATTGACTCTAGAATGTTAGAAGGTGAAGAATAAAGCGTTTTGAGGCGTGGTCCAAATAAAGCATCTAATGTTCTCAAACGCGCTAAATCGCGATCTAGAATGATGACATCTGCCCCAAGTCCAAGCGCCATACGCGCTGATTCTGTTCCTACAACGCCTCCCCCAATCACCACAACACGCGCCGGCAAAACACCCGGAACACCTCCTAACAAGACGCCACGTCCTCCATGATTGAGTTGTAAACAAGTCGCACCCACTTGAATCGCGATACGCCCCGCCATTTCACTCATGGGTATTAATAAGGGTAAACGTCCATGGCTATCGGTCACCGTTTCGTAGGCAATTCCTACTACTTTGCTTTCGACTAATTGTTGCGTTTGCACGGGATCCGGTGCCAAATGTAAATAGCAAAATAAAATTTGTCCTTCTTTCAATAAAGGATACTCAGGAGGTAACGGTTCCTTAACTTTGATCACCATTTCAGCTTCATACACTTCTTCCGGTGTTTCCACAATAATCGCACCCGCTTCAGCATACATTTGATCCGTATAACCGATCTGAGCCCCGGCATGTCTTTGTACGAATACTTGATGTCCAGCATGCGTAAGTAAACTGACGTAATTAGGAGTCGCTCCTACGCGATATTCATGATTCTTAATTTCTTTAGGTATCCCAATAATCATAACAATCCTTTTGGGCTAAAATATAATTTATCTTCTCTTAATCTTTCATTTCAGAAGAAAGAGTACCAATGTAAAGCAGATGGCGATTTGTTACCACTAGAAACTTATTAGCCCCTACAAGCGTTAGCCACACACGAAATAGAGGAAAGAATATATTTGTCTGAGAAAATAATAAATTATTTTTATATAAAATTCATAACAAAACGTAATTGGCTATTATTATAGCAAAATGTTTGTGGCGTAGCCTTAGTCTGCATTACAAACGTTTTGCGTACAGTTAAAAAAGACAAGTATTTATCTTTAATACGAAATCCTATAAATGCGAATTCTGTAGAGGAAGAGTTTTAGAATTAGTGATCATCTGCAAATAATTGCCCAAACGAAAGTGTATATCTACTTGTGCTTGTACCAGTGCAAATGAATGTGGATTAGCACTCAATGCTTTTCGACAAATGTCGTTAGCCGTTATCAAATCGTGCTTCTGATTGATGATAAAGGGCAACACCAATAAAGTTAATCTTTCATCTGTTGGATTTTTTTCCCATTCTGCTACTATTTTCATATTTAGCTTGCAATGATCACATATTGGTAGTGGATAATTTTCTGGATGAGAAGAAGATGGAATAGCAGGTCCAGGCAAAGGCACACTCGCCACTTTTTGAGCTGTTGCTGGTCTATTCTCCTTGCCCTCCTGACTCGTTACTCTTTCTTGTAAAGGCGCACTTGCTATATGCATTCCAGGATTAAAAATATGAGAACTCTGAGCACTAGCTTGTTCACGACTATTAGGATGTTGATAAGGTGTAAACGCAGAAGTGCTAGGAGTAGAAGAAGCACCACCTGTTACATTTGAATTTATATTTGTCAAAAAACCAATAGACATTCTTTCATGGACATTCATCTTCATCTCCTCAAATGAATAAAGTTAAAATCAAACAAAAATTTATACAGAAAAGTTAATATATAGGCAAAGAACAAAATATTTTTCTTTAAAAATAAAAATATATTTATATACGCAGATTTTATTATCAAACAAGCGAAACCTCAGGAATATCTTTATGCGCAAACTCCAATGACAACAATTTCGAGACGCCTTTTTCTTCCATAGAAATCCCAAACAATGTATCCCCAATCGCCATCGTGCGCTTATTGTGCGTGATGATGAGAAATTGGCAACGATCGACAAAATGCTTCACCACATTGACAAAGCGCTCTACATTGGTGTCATCTAACGGTGCATCAATTTCGTCGAGAATGCAGAAAGGTGCAGGTTTGACTTCAAAAATGGCAAACAGTAAAGCGACTGCTGTTAAACATTTTTCTCCTCCTGATAATAAGCTAATGGAACGCATTTGCTTACCGGGTGGCTTAGCGCTAATTTCTATACCAGCTTCCAGTACATTTTGTGAGTCTGTGAATTGTAAATCAGCTTCGCCTCCATTGAAGAGAATTTGAAAATTTTTCTTAAAATTCGCCCGAATAGCCTCAAAAGTTTCTTGAAAAAGTTTACGACTTTCCTCATCTAATTGTTGAATAATTCCCAACAACTCATTCTTGGATTGCTGCATATCTTCCATTTGCTGCTTAAGAAATCCATAGCGAATTTGGTGTTTTTCTAAGTCTTCTATCGCCGTTAAATTAACATCGCCTGCTTCTTGCAGGATTTGACGCAAACTTCTGATTTGTTTCTCTGTTTGATCCAGTGAGCGTTCTAATGGCAAGGCCATTTGTAAAGCCTCTTCTATTGTTAAATTATAGCGTTCTGCTAAATCATTTACTAGAGCTTCCACAGCTGCTTGTTGTTGCGCAAGCTGTACCTGCAATTGACCATTTTCGTTTTCTAATCGTCTTAAATCTTCTTGCTGCAAGAATAACTGTCTTTCGATTTCTTCTAATTGTTGACTTAAAGCATTTTTTTTACCCTCTAATTCGGTGTGGAGACGTTGAGCCTCTTGCAACTGCTCTTCTAGAGAAATTAACCGTTTTTGAATGTCTTGTTCTTCTTGCTGCGTTTTAATTTTTCGTTCTTCTAGCTCTAGCAATTCTTCTTCTAAACGTTGCACGTGCTGGTGATGATCTTGCTCTTTCGCTTCTAGCAAATGGACCTGGTGCGTCAGCTGTTGACGATCATCTGCGAGTTGCTGATACAACGAATTTTTCTCTTTTTGCTCTTCTTGTTGAAGGCGCAACGCTTGTTCTTGCTTGTCTAATTCTTGCTGCAAGACCTCTTTTTCTTCTTGCAGTTGAACTAAGGCGTGTTTGGATTCTAAACACTGCTTTTCGAGCTCTTGATAGACTTGTTTTTGTTGCGCATAACTATCTTTTAAAAGCAGGAGCTCTTTTTCATTTTGCAGTTGATCGGTTTTATTTTTTTCTTGATCAGTTAAAGCGCGTTGCAATCCAAAATTAACTTCAACCAGCTTCATTTCATCCCGTCGTAGCATTTTATCCACTTCGGTTCTTTCTAACTGTAAATGAGAGCGACGATGTTGAAGCTGTTGTAAAGCTTGTTCTAAATGAGTGAGTTCTTCTTCTTTTTGCCCTAATTCTTCTTCCAAATGCTGCAATTCAGATTCACGAATAAACACTTGGTTATCGCTCGATTTTATTTTAAATAAAACACCCCTTTGATCAAAAAAAGTACCTTGTAAACTCCATCCTTCCTTCCATTTGCCTTGCACCCATTGAGGCAAAATGTCTGCATGCGAATCTGCTAAAGCAGTCGTTGCCAGAAAATGTTGCGCCACTATATTAGAGGCCACTTGATGACAAAGTGAATTTTCTAAAGCCACGGGACAAGATTTATTTTGCAACCACTCGACACAAAGTAAAGAATAATCTTGTAATTGTTCTTGTTCTGCAAAAGCCAAAATATTTTTGAAGTCACTTTCACGTTCTACAACAAGAGTTTGAGTATAAGCGCGTAGTACAACAGATAAAGCCTCTGCTACCTCAGGCTGCGGTTTAATCCACTCATAAAGGGGACGTAAAGTTTGGTAAAAAGGACTTTTTGGATTTTGCGCTTCTTGTAAAAGACGCTTTCCACCGGAAGAAAAGCCCTCAAGCTCTTCTCGCATCTTTAATAACACTTTTTGACGTGCTTTACTTTCTAGCACTTTGCGGCGCAGCTGTTCGCTTTCTTTATGTCTGTTTTCATTTTCCTGCACAAGTTTCTTTAGATCATCTTCATAGCTGTCTAAGCGATCTTTATGGCTATCGACTTGCGCAGACATTTGTTGAAGATGCTGCTTTCTTTCTTGGACCATTTGCATCCATTTTTGAGCATCCATGACAAGTTGTTGCTGTTGGCTTTCTAATTGCTTTTGCCGCTCAGTTTGATTTTCTAACCGCACTTCTACTTGCTTTAATTCAGTTTGCCCCTGACTATTTTGTTGGATGCTCTTGAGATGCGCGTGAGATTTAGCTGCTAATTGTTGACGTAGATTCACCACTTCTTGTTCTTGCACCTTGACACGATCTTGCTGATGAATCCATTGCGTTTCGGCTTGATTCCACTCTTTTTCAATATCTTGCTTTTTACGACTGAGCTCTGCAAGCGTCTTCTGGCGCGTTTGACGTGCCAATACCAATTCCTCTAATTCCAATTTGAGCTTTCTTGTGCGTTGTTGAGTTTCTTGAAAACGCTGCTTCACATTTTGATTTTCATGATGTTGCAGCTCTTGTTGATTGCGAATGGTCAAGACATTTTCTCTTTGCGCATGAAGGGCTTTTTCTTGCTGCTGCACTAAATGCTTCACCTCTTGATAACGTTGCTTAAAAACATGTTCTTGTTCTCGGATTTCCTCTAAAAGCGTTTGCTTTTGAACCTGTTTCTTACGCAAATCTGTGCATTTTTTTTCTAAGGCTTGCCATTTTAAGACATAACTCGCTTGTTCTAATTGTTCGAGTTGAGACTTTTGTTCTTTAAACAAGCGCGCTTTATGTGCTTGTTTTTCCAAATTTTGAATTTGCTTTTCAACCTCTAAGTGAATGTCTTGTACACGTGCTAAATTACTATCTGCTTGCTCTAAGCGCTTTAATGCTTCTTTTTTACGTTGCAGAAAACGTAGAATCCCGGCGGCTTCTTCAAAAATATAGCGACGCTCTTGAGGAGAGTAGCTAATGACCTGATCCAGTTTACCTTGCTCAAAGATAGAAAAAGCATTGCGGCCAATACCGGAATCTAAAAACAGGGCTTGAAGATCTTTAAGTCGTACAACATTGCCATTTAGCAGATATTCAGATTCCCCACTGCGATACAGGCGGCGCGTCAAAGTGACTTCTTCATAATCAATAGGTAAAGCCCCTTGAATATCCGTGAGAGTTAAAGAAACTTCTGCAAAATTAAGAGGTTTGCGATGGGTTGTTCCGGCAAAAATAACATCCGGCATTTTATTACCCCGCATCGATTTAGCTGATTGTTCCCCTAATACCCAGCGAAAGGCATCAGAAATATTGGATTTTCCGCACCCATTAGGTCCTACAATACACGTAATACCAGCATCAAAATGCAATAAAGTTTTATCTGCAAAAGACTTAAAACCCAAAATAGCTAGTTTTTTTAGACGCACAACCCCTCCACCACTACAGTTGTACAACCAGTATACAAATGAAGGAATTCGTGATCTACATTTCTTATTTCTTTCTTTTAAGAAAGCAGTTTTTTATACTCCATACTATACATGTGAGTGATTTCAAAAAAATATTTACCTCATTTTTACATTCCAAAGGGCACGTTATGTTAGACATCCGGTTGATTCGCAAAGATCGAGCTACCATCGAAGCTAAGTTAAAAACGAAAGATCCCACAATTGATTTGAGTCATCTATGTGAATTGGATCAAAAAATTCGTGAAACTAAAACGCATGTGGAGCACTTAAAAGCTAAACGCAATGAATATTCTCAAAAAATTGGCGAATTGAAACGAAGTGGACAAGATACAACCGAACTCATGCAAACTGTTGCGAGTTCAGCGGAAGAAATCCATGCTTTAGATCATCAAACGAAAGAATTAGAAGAGGCCTTCATTCAAGAACTCGCGCGACTCCCGAATCTCCCTATGGAAGATATTAAAATTTCGCAAGATCCTAAAGATAATGTCGTCATTAAAGAAGTGGGACAGAAACCCCATTTTGACTTTCCTTTTAAAAATCACGTTGAATTAAATGACCGCTTGCATCTTTTTGATTTTAAAAGAGGAGCTAAAATTGCCGGAACCGGGTGGCCCGTTTATCGCCACATGGGAGCTCGTTTAGAGTGGGCACTTCTCCAATATATGATAGATACACATATTAAAAATGGCTTTATGCAATGGATGCCCCCCTTGCTGGTGCGCCGTGAAGTGATGTTTGGATCGGGCCAGCTACCTAAATTTGATAATCAACAATTCAAAATCCATGATGAAGACTATCATCTCTATCTTATTCCGACTGCAGAAGTTCCTCTTAATGGACTCCACTTAGATGAAGTCATTCCAACTGAGGAGTTGGCTTTAAAATATGTGGCTTATACGCCTTGTTTTCGACGAGAAGCAGGAGCAGCCGGCGCTCAAGAAAGAGGTTTAATTCGCATGCATCAGTTTAATAAAGTTGAAATGTTTTGCTTTAGCAAACCGGACGACAGCATGCAAGTCTTTGATCAAATGATGGCTAGCGCAGAAGAAATTCTTAAAGGCCTCGAGCTCCATTATCGCAATGTCCTACTTGTGACAGGTGATATGTCATTTGCGGCTGCGCGTACCGTTGATATTGAAGTTTGGTTACCCGGCCAGAATCGTTACTATGAAGTGTCTTCTGTTTCTAATTGTACAGATTACCAATCTAGACGCTCAAACATTCGGTTTAGAAGCGAAGATGGCAAACTGGATTTCGTTCACACATTAAATGGTTCCGGTTTGGCTACCTCTCGGTTAATGGTTGCTTTGCTTGAAAATAACCAACAAGCAGATGGCTCTGTACGTATTCCTACTGTCTTACAACATTATTTAAATGGACAGCAAACGCTATCTCCCATTCCTGTTTAATTTGATAAGAAATTAAACACAAAGAAGCAAGCAAGACACAAAAGTGCAAAGAAGAGCAAAATTTCTTTCTTTGCACCTTTGTGTCTTGCTTCTTTGAGTTGAAAATTAACCCCCCCTTCATGCAATCATTTAGTTATGCGCAACCTGACTGATTTACTATTATTGTTATTTTAGCAACTTTTTTTTCAGAAATAACCCCGTTCATATGCATTATAGAGCCATTTTTTAGTTTTTACACTTAACTATCTAAAAATAAAGACAAAAAATTACACCCTCTCTCGACACCAAGCCGTTATAGCAAATTTTATAAATAGCTCAATATCAGTCTCCTAAAATAATAAAAATTTCCCGAAAAAAAACCTTTGACAGATAATTAAAAGATGGAAGATAGTGACGACGAATTACGCAGAGTTTTGTTTACAGGTTTTGCATTAACAAAATTGTTGTGAGCTTTCCAGGATAATACTTGGGTGGATCTAAGCAAGATAACTGAAAAAAGCAAAACTGCAGACAGTGGTTAGATCAGAAAATATTAATTTAAGACTAATCACAAGCAACTAGCGCTTGTATTGACAAGTGCTCTGGCAACAAAGCCAAGTGTGGAAGAAATTTAAGGTAAACTTCAACGTTAACAAGGAAGCAATATGCGAAAGTGGATAACCTTATTAATGACGTTATTAGTAGGATCATGTGTATCCTATGCCGATGCAAGTACAGGCCAACTGAGTTTCGAAGCTGGCTATCGTCGTGACAATATTAGCTGGAAACACCAGTTTCCTTCTTCTGATCCTGTTTTTAGTTCAAGCATCAGATTACGCGATCTTGACATTTTCCAAATCGGTCTTAAAGGCAGAACAACTCTTGGTTGTAACCTTTACGTTCGTGCGAACGCTTATTGGGGCTGGATTTTAAACGGTGACATTAAGCAAAGCTTTACAGCTTACAACAATCCATCATATAATTATGGTTTCAACGATGACAGCTTCAGATTCGGATTCACATTTGAAGATGAAGTTTGCAATCCTATCGATGACAAATATGTTTATGGTGTAGGTGCTGCAATTGGCTACCCTTTCTTCTTTTGTGATTGTTCATTAATCATTGCACCAGTTATTGGTTATGCTGATGATGAGCAAGACGTATGCGTAGAGCAAGAAGGTTTAGACTTCTATAACTGCTACGGTTATTTTTTCCCAACAGAAGGAAGCTGCTGCTGTGAGCATAAATTCCACCAACGTTGGTATGGACCTTTTGTTGGATTAGATTTCAGCTACCGTCCATGCAACGAATGCTGGAGCTTATATGCTGAATTAGAATACCACTGGGGTAACTTCATTGGTAGAAGACATGGTAATGGCTTTGACTTCTTCGATAAATGCAGACACACTTCACATGATGCACATGCATGGGTATTCTCAGCTGGTGCTGACTATGATTTATGTGATTGCTGGACAGTTGGTATTTCTGTGAAATTCCAAGATTGGAGAGCGACAAGACATCACAGAGAGTGCTTCAGCAATTACTACTATGATTTTGGTAGCTTCTGCGATAACCGCGTTAGAGATAACCAAAGATGGCATTCTTATGCAATCAACGTGACAATTGGACGTGAGTTCTAGTCTTAGTTGTTAGCAAAATTTGCTCAAATATTAATCGCCTAGAATGAGGTTTTTTAAACCTCGTTCTACGCGATTTTTGCTTTAAAGGACCAAAGGACAAACGACACCAAGGACACCAAGGATCTTAAGGACAGAGTGGATTTGTGGACAGCAATAACATTTTTTGTCCACAAGTCCACTCTGTCCTTAAGATCCTTGGTGTCCTTGGTGTCGTTTGTCCTTTGGTCCTTTATCGTTAAATTAACATAAGACATCAACCACCATTCTTTTATGTCACAATCTTCTATCATTCAAAATCTGATCGCTTTTTTAAATGCGTCTCCGACAGCTTGGCATGCCGTTGCCAATATGCAGCATCAATTGAAATTAGCTGGTTTTCGCGAGCTTTCTGAACAAGAATACTGGAATATCCAACCCGAAACACCCTATTTTATCACCCGTAATGGCTCGTCCCTTTGCGCTTTTGTCACACCACGTCATTTTCCTCAACGATTACGTTTATTAGCTTCCCATACCGATAGCCCGAGTTTTAAACTGAAGCCTCGCCCTGAAATACGCAAGCATCATGCGCTTTTATTGGGAGTGGAGGTATACGGCTCTCCTTTACTCACTTCATGGCTCAATCGGGATTTGGGATTAGCAGGAAGAGTTATTTATCTTGATCGCGAAGGTTCAATCAGAGAAACATTAGTGCGTTTAGATCGCTTTCCTTTGACTATTCCGCAATTAGCCATTCATCTAGATCGTGAGGCTAATGAAAAAGGCCCGCTATTGAACAAACAAGAGCATCTCCATGTGTTAGTTGGACTTGAACAGGTATGCCCTTCTCCTATTTCTTTTTTAGAAAGCTTATTACGTGAAGAAATCGATTTTGAAGAACTTATCGCACATGACCTTTTTCTTTTTCCTTTAGAAGAAGCACGTTTAATCGGCTATGCCAATGCCTTCTTAGCTGCTTATCGCATTGATAGCTTAGCCAGTGTACATGCTGCTTTGATAGCCCTTTTGCAACAACCTGATCCATTGCATGATGAAGTGAAAATGGTATTATTTTGGGACAATGAAGAAGTGGGCTCGCATACAGCTCAAGGAGCCGAATCTCCTTTTTTCATGCAAACTTTAGAAAGAATTCTCCATGGTTTTTCTGGAACCAGAGAAGATTTATTTTGTTTACTCAATCGCTCAACATGCCTTTCGATTGATCTTGCGCATGCTTTGCATCCCAGCTATGCTGACAAACATGATGCTTTGCACCAACCCTTTTTAGGGCAAGGTATCGTGGTTAAGCATAATGCGCAGCAGCGTTATGCCACTCATGCGCGCTCTGCTTTACCTCTGCAACTCATGGCTAAACTTAGAAAGATTCCTCTGCAACATTTTGTGAGTCGCAATGATATCCCCTGCGGCACAACTATTGGACCCATTCAAGCTTCTGTCACTGGTATGTCAACTGTGGATTTAGGTTGTGGACAGCTTTCGATGCATTCCTGTCGAGAATTGATGAGCTGTCAAGATCATCTAGATATGTGTGAATTACTCGAAAATCTCTTAAACGTCTCTGAATGGCCTCAAGTGATATAAGAATGCTAGTCTAATCAGCTAATTGACAAATAGTCCCTAAAAATGGTACTATAAAATTAAGAAACAAAAAACTTTTATGAATAAAAAGCACGAAAATACTCTTAAAGCGATTTTTAAAACTCTAGTTCAATCGAATGTTGTTTGGAAAGATATTGAGAAATTGTTTGTCCACTTAGGTGGTAGAATAAAAAGAGGTGACGGTTCTCGATTGGCTGTTGAGTTAAATGGTGTCCGAGCTTACTTTCATAGCCCTCATCCTCAAAAAGAGACAGATAAAGGCGCTTTAGTTTCTGTAAGAAAATTTTTAGAAAATGCGGGAGTAAGGCCATGTTAAAGTATAAAAATTACACTGGAATTGTTCAGTTTGATGATGAAGCCATGATATTCCATGGAGAGGTTATAGGCCTTCGAGATGTGATTACTTTTCGAGGTACAACTCCAGAGGAAATCAAAAGGGAATTTGAAAAATCGATTGATGGTTATCTTGATTGGTGTGAAGAATTAGGACAAGAACCGGAAAGACCATTTTCAGGAAATATTCATTTGAGGTTAAAGCCTGACCTACATGCTAAACTTGCATCAGAAGCTAAATTTCATGGTATAAGTCTCAATAATTTTATTAACCAAACTTTGCAACGCTATATTAGTTAGAATAATTTTATTTAACATATCTCTCTGCCTTAAATTAAAAAACTCTAAAATCGAGAGATAGCTAGAGAAAAAAATCGAAATTTATCCAGGATTCATTTCTCTTGTATTCGGTGGAACCTTGTAATCTATCGCCTCTAAAACATCTGTAAAAACTTTAGCCGGATCTAACATCGGTTCAAGTTCTCGATTCGTACCTATATAATCCAGTAAAATGTTTGCAGCTTGCACACGATCTTCTCCCTCTAGAAAAGAAATTTGACCGGCAGCAAGGTTTATCAAACTTCTAGTCAATTGCTCTTGTGTGGTCATTTTTTTCTTAGGATCAGTTTCCGGAACTAATTTGCCCATTAATAAGTCTCGCATCTCTTCTGGTTCCATGCCCCCAAATTTATCTTGCAGCACTTTTCCTACTTCAACAGAATACAACAACCCAAGCGCAATGCCAATCACCACGAATTTAGACATACGTGTTAGACGATCTTGTTGATCAGCAGTTAATTGCCCCCCATCACTTGTGGGACGATTAAATAAAAGACTCGACACAAACGCAGGATCACCTACAATTTTAATCACATCTTTCGCAAAGTCCTGAACAGCCTGTACATGGCTGTGACGTTCACGATTTTTAAAATTACTCACCGCTTCATCCCAGGAACGGTAATAAATGGGTGCTACCACCATGAGGTTAATCATCGGAATGATTTCTTGCAAACCTAACTGAGGCAGGAGCGGCTGTAGTTTGTCCACAAGCTCCACTGCTCGTGTTAACAGGTCAACCCCGCCTCCGGAAACTGTAGAAACAATTTCAGAACCGCCTAAAGCTAATCCCCCTCCTATCAACAGTGCCGCTGTCAAAGGGATAACCAGAGCGCGAGCCGTATCCTGTGGAGCTTCCGGATCCGGAATTCGTGCAGTAGGGGGAACATATTCCATGACTTGTAAACGATCTAACGTAGAGACAATTTGCGGAACACCAACACTTCCAATTGCTGATGCAGCCACAGATGATTTTTCCGCCTGAGTGACTGCATTCCCTACATAACCCTTCATATTCAATTCTTGCATCATTTGATAAGCAGGAGAAGCTAAAATGCGGCGTACTTCTTCTGCCTGGTCACGCATATTTTGCGCCCAACCACGCACAATCGAACTAGTGGCATCATCCATTCTCAATTCTACGCTTTTCAGCATATTCACTTGAACGTTTCCATGAGAATCAACAGAAGCAATGGCAAATGAAATGTCTTGTTGATTAGAAGAAGGAGAGGGCAAAGTGGGAAAATTCATGAGAGGAACAAGCACCGCTAAAACAGATTTACTTTTTTCAATACTGGACGCTCCTGAATCAACAAGTGGAGCCTTCGTTTGCGGTTCTTGCACAAAAGAAGTTTCTTGAGCGGCTTGCACGTCGCGACTCTTCGATAACTCTATATCACTCATAGAGAATCTCCTTTAATTAATCAGTCACATAAAACAACATTAATTACCAAGAATTAATTAATTCTCTAATTATATTATATCACATTACATTATAAATATCTAATTTATAAATTAAATTCTTAAAGATTAACATCTATCAATTTATCTTATTAATTTTATATTTGAACCTATCCGTAAAGTAATCTTGTCAACCACATCCAAGCCATGCCTAATAACATAAAACCATTCCAGTATTGCTTTCGTCTTTCCCATCGAATACACAGGCGCCTAAATTTTCTTTGCATCCAAGCAAAACAGCGTTCA
>JASBUW010000044.1 GCA_030147755.1 Parachlamydiaceae bacterium | reverse complement strand
TGTGCGATGGTCATCCTTCGCTTTCATTAAAGACGCCTCATATGAAAGCGAAGGTGGGCCTTCGCACTCCAAACGCTTCGCTTAAACCCAAAAGAGCTTTTCATTATGTTAATTGATGCTTTAGATTATTTCAGGCAGTTCGAACCGCAAGTATTTCAATTTTGGTCTCTCTTGGCAGAAGAGCAGAAATTAGCATTAGAGAAGCAATTACAACAAGTGAATCTAGAGCTTTTGCAACAACAAAAACATCTTGTCATCCAACCTGTAACCAAACAAAAAGCCACATTTGAAGCATTCGGAACTTTTGCCTTCGCAGGAAATGTAGACGATCAAGTACGCGGACAACAATTAATTGAACAAGGAAAACTAGGTTGTCTCGTACTAGCAGGTGGGCAAGGTTCGCGTTTACAATTTAATGGACCTAAAGGGTGCTATCCGATTTCTGTAATTAAGCAAAAAACGCTCTTTCAGTTGTGCGCAGAGAAAGTAGAAGCTGCCGGTCGATTAGCAGGTCGTCCTCTCTTATTAGCTATCATGACCTCTCCAGAAAATAATCAAGAGACGCGTTTATTTTTTCAGACACATAATTATTTTGGCCTTTCTTCGAATCAAGTCAGTTTTTTTGTGCAAGAAACATTGCCTTTTCTTGATGCTGAAGGGCATTTATTTCTCAAAAGTGCAGATCAATTGGCAACAGGAGCAGATGGCAATGGCCACACCTTGCTGCATTTTGTACGCTCCGGTATTTGGGATCAATGGATACAGCAAGGAATAGAATATGTGCATGTGATTTTAATCGATAATCCATTAGCGGATCCGTTTGATGCAGAATTGCTAGGTTTTCATGTACGTCAAAACGTAGAAGTCACGCTCAAATGCACAGAAAAGGTGCGTGCAGACGAAAAAGTGGGTGTACTCGTCAAACAAGAGGAACATTTTCAAGTTGTCGAATATTCAGAAATGTCCGACGTTGAAAAGCAAGCAAAGCGTGCAGATGGCAAATTGAAGCATTGCTGTGCAAATTTAAGTTTGTTTTGTTTCTCGCTCTCTTTTATCCGTCGTTTAGCAGATGAACATCTCAATTTGCCTTTACATAAAGCGTGGAAAGCGACTTACTATGCAGATGAAAAAGGCGTAGCGCACCTTGCACAGCAACCGATGGCATGGAAATTTGAGACATTTATCTTTGATTGGTTAGCTTACACGTCTCGAGTAGCTGCGCTTCTTTATCCACGTGAACAATGTTTTGCGCCTTTGAAAAATTTGACAGGAGCAGATTCGCCTGAAACAGTGCGCGCTGCACTGCAACAAGCAGATCGCTGCGTGATTGAGAAATTGACGGGCTTGCCGGCACCTGATTTTCCTTTCGAGTTAGCAGCAGATTTTTATTATCCCACTCCTGTTTTAAAAGAAAAATGGCGAGGACATCTAATGACAGAGCCTTATGTTAAAGCTGATAAAAATTAATTCTGTTTATAATACCATGTTAAAGTGATTTTCTTGGAAATACGCGAAGCGTTTGGAGTGCGAAGGTCCTCTTTCGCTTTTGTTAAAGACGCCTCATATGAAAGCGAAGGAGGACCTTCGCACTCCAAACGCTTCGCGTATGACCCATTTATTTTGTATGCATTAATGTTGAGGCAGCTGAGCCCAAATAAACAAGCGCTTCATAGGAAAGAAAAAAGGTTCAGACCAATCCATCCGCTGAATTAAACGCTTTTGATATTCTTGTAAGAATTGTGGATAAAGAGTAGGATCTAAATGCGTTTGATAATAGGTTAATAAGCTTCCTTTTACCCATTCAACGAGGCTAGCAGTCGATGCCAAAAAATGAGGATAAAGCTGCAAGCGGATCATTTGATTTTCAAATCCTAGTTGATGAAGTAATTGCGCATAATCTTCCATGGATAGGACATGGTGAGTGGGCATAGTAGAAGTTAACACCTGTTTAAAAGGCTCTTCTTCAGCTAATTTTCGTGCAATAATATGTGTGGGGTAATCTTGATTAGCCGGCATTTGAATCGCAAGTTGTCCAGTTGGAGCTAGCAACTGGACAAAATGCGCGAATAATTCCTTGTGATTGGGAACCCACTGTAGAGCTGCATTAGAGATGACAAGATCAAAAGGTTCTGAAGCAGTAAAATCGCGAATATCTTGTTGTTGAAAGACAAGATGGGATGTTTGCAAAGCATGTGTTTGCGCTAACATATCAGGTGAAGTGTCGATACCCAGTGTGTAAGAGGCTTGGTATTGTTCATGTAAAATCTGAGTCAATTTTCCGGGGCCGCAACCTAAATCCACAAGGCGTGGAGATGAAGGTAGAGGATGAAGGAGCGCTAACAAATCAAAGAATGGTTGTTCACGCTCTTTCTCAAATTTGCGGTATTGGTCGGGATTCCATTGATGATGTGTCATGATGATCGTGTTTGTTCTCTTATTAGGCTAAATAGGCCTGTTAAAGGTTTGGTGTCTTGAGAAGGTTCACTAACCAGATTGTTGTCGTTCGAGTGAATAGATGTTTGGTTGTTTAATTTGTCTATTTCTGATTTTAATTCTTTTATTTTTTCATCTAATTGCGTGACCTTTTCTCTTAACGCCACTATTTCTTTTTGCATTGCTATTGCTGTTTCGCTCTGTCGATCACCTCCATTTTCAAGAAATTTGTGATAATTAGATTCTTTTGTATCTAACTCTCGTTTTGCTTTCTCCCTTTCTACTTCTTTTTCAGCAACCTCTTCTTTTAATTCAGCAACTTTTTCATTTATACCTAAACCAGACAATTTGCTCTCGTCAATAGGCTCTTTATTTTCTTGGATAGGATAATTGAAACTATTATTATTATAATTTGTATTTATTCCTGACATAATAATCTCCCTAAAATTTAGATCCAATTATATTGAATTTCTTACTACTCTCCTATTTTAGAATTTGAAGAGTGGGCAAGGGGTTTATTATAAATATTTTAAATTAAGATTTAATAAAGAAGAATTTTTTGAAAAACTTACGAGAGCAAAAATAACTTTTATTGATATACAACGCTTTATGCTCAACAAGTGTGAAAATCCGGAGTTCAACTCCGGATTTTCACAAAAATAACTATTTGATTATCTATCTCACAGATAATCAATAAGAAAAGTTTCATAGATAAGCACATAGTGTTCATTTGTTTTCACTGTTCATAAAATATTGAACAGTATAAAATATTGAACAGATGGTGGTAATATGAAAAAGAGATTTCTTATAGCAACGAATGAAAACGTTGCAGAAGCGAATATTTATGCTGACAAATCTTCACTTGTCCTCAATTGGCTTTTAAGAGAAGGGGAACAACGGGGTGATTTTTCATTACGAGAGGTAGCTAAAGAAACAGATACAAGTCTTGGTCTCGTTCAACGCGTCTTTGAAACTTTGGTATGGCAAGGATTCCTCCAAACAACAGGGATAAGAACAGCAAAAAAATTCTCTTTTAAAGACCCCGAAAAGCTTCTTGATAGTTGGCTAAAGCACTATAGTATTCTCAAAAAATGCAAGGTGAGAACTTATTCATCAGCCTTTTTAGATAAAAGTCATTTGATTGCTCATCTCAAAGCTTTTGAACAATCTCAACAAGTTGTGTTAGCGCTGCATTCTGCTGCCGAGTCTCAGGGAGTGAAGCACAGCAATCTCACAACGCTAGAAATTTATCTGCTTGATCCCACCATTCGCATAAAGCTGGAAGATGTCCTTAAGTTAGAACCGAAAGAAAGAGGCTACGAAGTTTTATTGATCGAGCCTTATTATAAATCCCTTCTCATGCGCTTTAAAGAATTTCATAATGGCATTAATGTGTCGCCGTGGCTACTCACCTATCTCGATCTTTATCATTTTCCTCTGCGAGGTCGTGAACAAGCAGAATTTATGGCAGAGCGTTTACCCGAACTAAAACAAATCTACTCACATGTTAAAACAAAAAAATCACGAAGATAAAATTATTTCAGAATTTTTAGAGGCGATCGGCCCTTGGTATAGATATTTGATCATCGGAGGAGGCTTTGCTCCTTTTGTGTATAAGCTTTATCTTGCCGATCCTAAGCTGAAACATGTTCCTATTGCAACTCATGACCTCGACATTATTCTTCCAAGAAAATTACCTCAGCACTTTTCTAAAGATATTTCGGCGTACCTCAAAGTGGCGGGATTTGAACCCATCTACAAAGATAGAGAACAACCTCCAACTTGTAGTTATATTAAAGAATTAGAGGGAGAAGAATTGGAAATTGAATTTCTCACTTCACTCTCAAGGCAGCGCCACAACGCCACTATACAGGGAGTGATTGCCCAACCTTTGAGTTATCTTGAAATGAGTTTGAAAAACACAGTAGCTTTTCAAACCTATTCTAAAAAACCTGGACTTGTTGTATCTCCTGACGCCTGGATCTTTCACAAAGGGCTCACTTTTATGAAACGAACAAATGAATTGAAAAAACTCAAAGATCTTTATGGTATTTGGTATGTAGCTACAGAGCTCGGTGATTTTTCAGTGGATGCATGCAATAAGCTCAATAATTTGAGACAACAGCAAAAAAAATGGAATACCACTTTTGAGAAAAATCTAAGGGATTGGATGAGCCAAGCCACACCAGTTTTATGGCATCAATTAGAAGCACAGGATCCTTCCGGTCGCCTGGCGAAGCGACATTTTGAATATTTGATAATCAATATCTTAAATTGCTAAATCGTATAGTAAAAATAGTTGGATTTATTATAACATGTTACGTCCTAAATAATTTTAGGGGGATTTATTATGAAGTTCAATATCTATTTAAAACCAGAAATAGGCCATAAAGTCACTCTTATAGCTAAAAGACTTAATCGCAGTCAAAATTCTATTATTAATGAAGCTCTTAAAGAGTGGTTGGATAGACATTTTCTTTCTCAATGGTCAGAAGGTTTTTTTGATTTTGAACCTATCACAAATATTCCTGACTTTAAAGAATCGCAAAAAGAACTTAATAAAGATATTCCGGAGGATCCTTTCAACTTTGACTGTCATGAAAATTAAGTATGGACTTAAATTATATGAAGAAAGCGAGAAAGTGAACCTATACAGTTCTTAGTTGCTCGAAAAAAAAGCGTTCGATAGAATGGTGACTCTTTTTGGGGCGTTAGCTCAGTTGGTAGAGCGCAACAATGGCATTGTTGAGGTCAACGGTTCGACTCCGTTACGCTCCATAGCTTCCACTTATCACTTCTTCATGTGACCATTCAGTACACCCGCCAATTTCATCATATCAATCGGTTCTTCAGATCCAAAAACTTGCGCCAACGCTTGATCAGGTCTAATCAAACGTTTATTGGCCGGATCTTGCAGATTGTGTGCTTTAATGTAATCCCACACTTTTTTGGTGACCTCTCCACGTGGCAATTCTGTAGCGCCCACAATGGCTGTCAGTTCTTTAGAAAGTTGATAAGCAGGCATAGCCCGTGTTTTCTTCTCTTTAGAAGTTGCTTTAGATGCTGCTTTGGTTTTAGGAGTAGTAGCTTTTGTTTTCTTAGCTGTTGTGGCTTTTGCTTTAGATGCTCCTGCCTTTTTCTTGCCTGCTTTTTCTTTTTTCTGGTAGGGCGTGCGAGGATGATTAGGATATTTGCTTTCGAGTTGATCTAATTGATTCACGATGACATCGCACTCAGGAAAGGTTGAACACGAATAAAATGTTTTGCCGTAACGCGATTTGCGTGCGACCATATGTCCAGGACAATCAATAGCGGGACAAGGCGGCAAATCTTCTTGTGGAATCGCCACTTCTCCTTTTTTAGGGATATTGACAATTCCTTTACATTCCGGATAGCGTGTACAGCCTAAAAATGCTCCATAACGACCATGACGGACTTTCATGGGCGAGCCACAAATCGGACATACTTGATCCCAGTCAAAATCTTCTGCATAATCATCTTTATTAAAAGAAATTTCTTCAATAGGCGCTGAATAATCGCAATCGGGATAACGCGAACACCCATAGAAATATTTTGAGCGCGCCCAAATTTTTTGTAGCTTTCCTTCTTTACATTTGGGACAATCAATATCGGTCATCACTTTGGGCACAAAGGCTTCTTTAAGGGCAATTTCCATCGTGGGATTGAAATCATTCCAAAATTCACGTATCAACAGTTTCCAGTCTTTATTGTTTTCTGCTACTCGCTCTAAATCATCTTCCATGGAAGCGGTGAATCCAATGTTCATAATTTGCTGGAAGCTCGCTTCTAACATCTGCGCGATGATTTGTCCTAATTCCGTAGGTTTTAAACGTCCATTCTCTTTAACCGTGTATTCACGACTTTGAATTTTATTCATGATCGTGGCATACGTAGATGGGCGTCCAATGCCCGATTTTTCCAGTTCTTTAACCAAAGAAGCTTCTGTGTAGCGTGGAGGAGGACGAGTAAACGCTTGTTCGGCAGTCAATTCTTGCATCAACAACTTCTGTCCTTCTTCCAAAGGAGGCAACATGCGATTATCATCATCTTTTTCTTCATCATCATGTTTTTCTTCGTAAACAGCTAAGAAGCCTGAAAATTTAATGATAGAGCCTGTAGCGCGCAATACAACACCTTCTCCACTTTTAATATCAGCAGAAACAGTATCGTAAATCGCCGCCACCATTTGTGAAGCTAAAAAGCGGCGCCAAACGAGTTGATAAAGTAGAAATTGTTCGCGTGTTAGATAAGGCTGCAATTTTTCAGGCGAATGTGCGACATTTGTGGGACGAATTGCTTCATGCGCATCTTGAGCACTCTTTTGCGTAGAATACTGCTTAGCTTCTTCAGGAATATAATCTTTGCCATAATGTTGTTTAATATATTGGCGCGCTTCTTCAATAGCTTCAGGAGCAATACGCACAGAGTCTGTACGCATATAAGTAATGAGGCCCTCTGCTCCATCAGCACCTAAATCGACTCCTTCGTAAAGACTTTGCGCAATGCTCATGGTCCGAGAAGAAGAAAATCCATAATGACGACTCGCTTCTTGTTGCAGAGTTGATGTGATGAAAGGAGGCACAGGATTGCGTTTTTTCTCTTTTCGTTCCACTTTGAGCACTTGAAAAGGACCTGGACGCATACGCGCTAAAATTTGATCAGCCTTTTCTTTATTATCAATTAAAGTGACTTCTTTACCTGGGATCGCTTCTTTTTCGAAGCGCTTGCCATCCACTGAATGCAGCATGGCGCGAAAAGAACGCTCTTCTTGCGGGGTTTTAAAAATAGCGCCGAGATTCCAATACTCCACCGGTTTGAATGCTTCGATTTCTTTTTCGCGATCCACCACCAATTTAAGGGCAACGGATTGCACGCGGCCCGCTGATAGCGAATTTTCTCGACCGCGTTGAATACGCCGATTTAATAGAGGAGAAATTTTATATCCTACAATACGATCCAGCAAACGGCGCGCTTGTTGAGCATTCACGAGGGCGATATCAATCTCCCGCGGATTGGCCAACGCCTTTAAAACCGCATCTTTCGTAATGGAATTAAACGCTACTCGTTTGGTATTTGTTTGAGGAGGCAGAATTTGCATAATATGCCAGGCAATGGCTTCTCCTTCACGATCAGGGTCGGGAGAAAGGTAGACGACATCACATTGCTTTGCTGCTTTTTTCAGACGCGCAATGACTTCTTCTTTATTAGGCATGATGGTGTATTTAGGTTCAAAATCATGCTCGATGTCAATACCGAATTCTCTTTCAGGAAGATCACGCACATGGCCAACCGAAGACTCTATAATATAATCAGAACCCAAAAACTTCTTAAGAGTCTTAATTTTGGTAGGGGACTCAACAATAATTAACGATTTACCCATTTGTGTTTTACTCCATCAACGCCATCTTCTTTTTTTAAGCCTAAGAGCGTGTCCTCAAATTGCTAATGGTCTAGATTCGCGTTCTTTTCCTCTAGGCGATCCTTTCAATTTAAGGGTCATATTTATTAATATGACCCTTAAATTGAAAGGATCGCCTAGAGGAAAATAATCGCAAATCTAGGCCATTATGAATTTGAGGACACGCTCTAAGCTTTTCTATTAACTTTTTTTATAAATTTTACCAGGATATTCTTTTACTACTTTCTTTAAAACTAAACTCATTAAAAGTACATTTAATTTCGTTACGGGCCATTGCAAACGTGCCACGAGTTCTTCAATCGAAAGCTCTTGCGCCGCTAAATGTTGGACAACGATTTCTTCTTCCTTTTCTAAAGCAATGAAAGGCTTAGCTGCAGGTTTAAAAACCAGAGGAAGCGACATCTCTTCAAAATGCTGACAAATATCTTGTGTCTTTTCAATGAGTTCAGCTTTGCGTTCTTTAATCAAAGCATGATTACCTCTAAAGCCCTCCCAATCTGCTCTTCCCGGTAAAGCAAATACAGGTCGTCCTTGTGCAAGGGCACGCTCTACAGTTAACATAGCCCCACTGTGTTGAGGGGCTTCAATTAAAATCAATCCCATTGCCATCCCGCTCACAATGCGATTACGTTGAGGGAAATGAGGACGATCCGGTGGCGTGTTCATGGGAAATTCACTGATTAAAGCGCCTTTCTGTGTAATCGCTTGAGCAAGTTTAGTATTTTCACTTGGGTAAATATGGGCTAACCCTGAGCCTAAGACGGCTAAGGTGCGTCCACTTTCCAAAGCGCCTTGATGAACAGCCGTGTCAATGCCTCTGGCTAGTCCACTCACAATGGTGTAACCCGCTTCGGCTAACTCTTGACTAAGCCGCTTAGCCATTTCTTGTCCATACAAACTCGCTTGTCTAGTACCCACAATGGCTAAACAGCGCTGATCTTCTTTGATTAACGTGCCTTGCACATATAAAACTAAAGGATAATCACTTACTTCTAAAAGGCGCTTAGGATACTGAGGACTCGTAAAGGGAATCAACTGTGCCTGGAAGCGTTCGACTAAAATTAAGTTTTGCTTCCAATTTTCTTGTTTAAGTCCTTGTTCCCATGCTTGCAACACTTTTGGACCAAATCCAGGAAAAGTCGCTAATTCTGACAGGGGAGCACGTAGCGCCTCACCGGCAGATCCGTAGTGCTGCATGAGAAGACGTGCTTTGATGGACCCTATGTAAGGCAAGCTACTCAAAATCACTAAAGCTTCTAATTCGTTCAAAAACATTCTTTTACCTAAAGAGAGAAGAAAAAAGATCGTGAAGAATGAAAGAGAACAGGGCAAACAAAAATGAGCAAGTTAATAATCCTAGGTTGCTTAATTGTATTTAGAAATATTGAATGTCAAGATTTTTGTATAATCTCTCACTTTTCCTGGGAAAAAGTCAAGTTTATTTTAGCATGAGTCTGTTTTATTAGAATATTATTTTCTAAATTCAATTATTGTTTTAATAAAAATTAACACAAAATTAAAAAACTAACTATTAAATATATATTATAATTGAATAAAAATAAGGTTGTTTTATTTATGAGAATTTCAAATACATCTAATTTACTTATCCTTCAGTCGGCTTTAGAGAATAAGGGGTGGTGTTATTCTTTGGATGGAAAACAAATTGAAAGTGCGCAAGGTTTATTACAAAAAGTTTGCTATTTAGCACTTTATATATGGGGGAACATTAAAGAGGAAAACTTAAAGCGTGCAATTGTAGAGTCTTTTGTCCCTGAAGATCGCGCCCTCATTAAGGGATTTTTAGAAGAAAAAGCAAAACTTGAGTCTGAAAAAAATTCAACGCAGAAAGTGCGATTTTTTCCGATTTTAGTCGAGCAATATGGACAAATTAAGCCATTGACTCCGGAGGGATTTCCCGTTAATGAGTATGTGTTAGAGGCATTGATTAAATCTCATCATATTTTTCAAGATATCCTTTATATTCAAAAGCAAATTCAAATGGTTAATCTTGCAAAGATTGAATACCTGGCCATTTCTGATGAGAAGAAAGTGGCTTTGCAAGAAAAGATAGAAAAGAAGCCTTCTGCTGATGGGCAAAAATTTGTGGAATGGTTAGAGCAAATGAGAAAGAAAAGACAGCACAGAGCATTAGAAAGAAATCAAGAATTAAGAGAGTGGCGTGAAACAAGAAAGTTGTCGCGAGTAATGCCCTTTCAAACGGTATTAACTCAAATGCAGCAAGATCTAGAGCGCATTGATAAGCATATGTTAAGCCTTCCTGGCACGGAAATGCGCTTAAAAAGGGAGATTATTTCAGCGGCTTTAGATGAGATATTTCGACCGGAAATCTATTCTTCAAAAGAAGGGCAACAAAAAGCAGTAGTCCTTAAAGTTTTGTCGATGATCACTAAAGAGGAATGGGATGAAGAAGAGATGTTGATTGATATCTTAAATGTTGATTCTCTCGATTCACAAGATATTCTTTTGGTAAAAGAGGAAATGCGTTCTAAACTCGCTTACTTAGCGTATCAAGCCAGCGTTCGTTAAAGGTCTAGTTTACTAGTTTATTCTCCTTTGTGCTCTCTGTCTCGACTTTAGAAATTTTTAAGCCGCGGCTAGGAGAGAAATCAAGTCATATAAAGGACTTTTCTCAAGATCGATCTTTTTATCGAACAAAGTCAAGACAGAGAGTACAGAGAGAAACAAAAATTCAAATAGTTTTTTGTGCTATTAGCATGTGCACCGGCGGAAACATGCGATAATCTTTAGTGGAAAAAGTCTCAATAGAGAGTTCTAATTGCTGTAAAATAGTGCGATATTCTTCCATGTATTGAAAATCAATTAAACCTAAACGTCCTTTAGGTTTGAGGACACGCACGATTTCTTCTAAAGCTTTATGACGTTCTGCTTGATTAGCAAGATTATGAATGGCCAAACAAGACACAACTACATCAAATTTTTGATCTGGAAATGGCATGGCAAGCATATTGCCTGTAAGTACTTCAATGCGATCTGCTATACCTTCTATGTGTGCATTTCTTAAAGTAGCCTCTTGTGTATTGCCAGATTGATCTACTTTTTGCCAAAGATCGATTCCATAAGCTTTGCCATTTGGCAATTGCTTAGCTGCTTCAATGAGCAGAGCTCCACGACCACAACCCACATCTA
Source organism: Parachlamydiaceae bacterium (assembly GCA_030147755.1). Classification (GTDB taxonomy): domain Bacteria; phylum Chlamydiota; class Chlamydiia; order Chlamydiales; family Parachlamydiaceae; genus JASBUW01. The sequence goes on along the minus strand of JASBUW010000044.1, from coordinate 3,635 downwards.
AAATCACATCATGATTTTGTAGATGAAGTTGCGAGAACAAATCTTGAATGACTTTAAATTTTCCCCATCTACTGCTGTAAATCATCAAGAAGGAGAAAATAAGCAAAGGCAGAGCTGCCAAAAGCGCACCAATCCCTAATAATCGAGAGACAACAGGATAAGCAGGCTCTAAAAACCAGTAGAGATTGGCTCCTACAAGCAATACAAGGCATCCCGTCAAGAACAAATTGCGAATAACTGTAGGAGCATCAATTCCATAACACGCTTTTTGATCTGAAGATAACACGTTAAGTCACCTCGGCAGTTAATTTGACTTCTTTGGATTCGTTTAACTGGGGTTGCCCTTGTAAACGCTGTAAGCTTCTATTTAAGGCACGTGCGGCTCCTAACCAAACCACAACAGATAAGATTACAAAAATACCTAATAGAGGAGCGAGTTCGACAAGGGAAGTTCCCATCACTAGCAACAATGTTTGCTGTAGAAAAGAGCCACCCGATTTTCCTAAACGCCCTCCGACTACGTCGACTGCGGCTTTTCCTTTTATTTTTGATTCTTGATCGAGAGGAATATAACACATTTCTTTAGTGGGGTCAAATAAAGAATATTTTGTAGCTTTGCTGAGAATGTTTTGTGAGAATCCTAGCCATACGGCTAATAAAGTGGGTGTCATGCCTAACCAAGCTAGTGTGTAAACTTCAAATTCTTGCTTATAACTGACAAAAGCAAAAAAGAGTAAACCTGTGATTAAGATCATCAAAGGCGTTAAACTGGCGCTAATTAACCATCCAAAAAGACGGACAATATTGCTGCCAATTAACATAAAGACAATGGTGATAATGCCTGTTACCAAAGTTAAATGTCCCATAAAGGCATTGTAGGCGTTTTCCGAGTGAAAGACACGCTTGATTTGATCTTTCCACACGGCTTCTACCAAATTTTGAGACACTCCATAGCAAATCACAACGAGCGCTAAATAACCCAGGTGTTTAGAATGTAGGAGAAAAGAGAAACTCTCTTTTAGAGAAAGCTTCGGTTTCGATTTTTTTTGCGGAGAAATATCCACAGATTGATAATGCTGACGATCAGTTAATACTTTACGATTGATCCACCAAAAAATAACCATGATGAGAGCACTTGAAATCACGACAGCGCTCATCAAATAATTTAAGGTGAGTCCCCAAGGATCTACTCCTCCCGGTAGGTGATCACGGATTTGCGAAAAATATGTGACACTCACACCTGCTGCAATGAGTCCGAAATTAGCGAGCATTCCAAATAATGTATAGAAACGTTTTGCTTCGTGTAATTTGACAATGTCATTGGCAAATTGCCAGAAGAGCAAAGATAAAACGACGCTTCCCCATAATTCTGCTAACACATAGAAAATCGCGTAACTCCAGCTACCATACACATAAAACAGTGTTTTCAAACGGGGAAAATCTAAAGCGAGTTGTTGAATCGATTCTATAGAGGGATGTAGAGAAGCCCGATAAGGATAGAGTATAAAGGCGAATAATCCAAAGAAGAGCACGAAGGGAGTCAAAGTTAAGTAAAATAACTGTTCACGATTAAAAATGTTACTCAATTTAGAATAGCACAGCATAATCAAGATAGCGCCAGGAACGGTTCCTAGCAATTTAATTAAACTTAATGCTTCTGCTCCGGCTGCATGCACAATCAACGTATCTTTCGTATCACGCAGAATATTATAATTAAAAAGAATAAAGAACATCATGAGACCCATCGGTAAAAACTTCTTCAGCTCATACTTATGAATAGGAAAAAAGATTGCTCTTAATTTTGAAAATTGGAGTGTAGATGTTTGCATAAGATAAATTCCTTTAGTTTTTATCATTTGCTTTTAGGATATAAAAAATGATAAAATAAGAAAAATTAATGTTATTTAATAACAGTATAACTTTAACTTATAGTAAATCATGAGCAAGCTACCTTTAAATTTGATTTATCTAAAATATTTTTGCGATGCAGTTCGTTTAGGAAGTGTATCGGCTTCTGCACGCGAAAATTTTGTGAGCCAATCTGCGATTAGTCAAGGAATTAGTCAGTTAGAAAAAGCGTTGAATAAGCAATTGGTGACACATCAAACTAATCGATTTAATCCTACGCAAGAAGGATTAGTTGTCTTTGAGCGCTCCAAACAAGTCTTTAGCAGCATTTCAGAGCTAGAAGAATCGTTGATTGTAGATGAAGGAACCATTAGTGGGCGTATTGAATTTGCCTGCATGCATAGTTTTGCGTTGGCTTTATTGCCAAAATGCTTGCAAAAGGTCAAATTAGAGTGGCCTAAATTACATGTCAATTTTAGGTTGGCCCATACGGATATCATTCGAGATTGGATTAAGAAAGACCAAATTCATTTTGGAATTGTCTTGGACAATGAAGATTTATCGGCTTTTGATAGCTTTGAAATTTATCAAGGAGAGTACCGTCTTTATGTAGCGAAAAAATTAGTAAAAGAAAAAAATTTGCCGCTCATTCTTTCTGAAGAAAGAACAGAAACAAATTTACTGAAAAAATCATGGAAAAAGAAGCAACAGAAAGAAATGAAAGTATTGATGGAAGTGTCAAGTTGGGAAGTCATTGCCAATTTAACGGAAGCGGGCTTGGGAGCCGGATTTTTCCCTGATTATGTCGCTTTAAAAAGAAAAAGGTATTTAGCGGATTATCCAGCGGATTACGATCCAATTCCTTACAAAATTTATGCCGTTTTCTCCAAGTCCAAAAAGCTAGACCGCAACAGTCAAGCTTTTTTGGAGCTATTGAAAGAAACGATTGAGAAATTTTAAGTAGCTTGTGTTTTATCGTGGCGTCTTTTCTGGTAGAGATAAATTCCTAATGAGGTTAATAGAACGACAGGAATCAAAATATCGGTATATAAAGGCACTCCTACATTACCTGGAGCATAATTTTGATTGATAATTGCATCTTTAATATGTGTGACAGCATCTGCTAGCAGCCAAATGGATTGACCTATAATTGTGGCGGCCCAAAAACTTCCTCTAAACCAAATACAGAGTATTCCTAGGATACCATAACTTAAATTGACATTACCTAAGAGCTCTTCAAAGGGACAAGCAGGCCAACCTGAATACTCTGCTACAAATTCTGTGAGGAAAGTTAATCCAAAGAAAGCTAAAAAACTGCTCATACTTACACTAAAAATGAGCTGATACAAAAGAAATAATTCGATGATTCTAAAAGGTGTTTTAGGTTTTGAGCTGGCAAATAAGTGAATGAAAAAACCGACGACTCCTGCTACTAAAATAAGCACATAGATAAACATATTTCCCTCCTGTCTTTTTTTGCACTTTAAAGAAATAAGTATTTATCTACACTCGAAATTAGAGGCAGATTCTTAGAAAAATTGAACAATTGATAAATTCTTCATATCCTGCCGCTTGCGATCCTGTTTATCCTGTTTTTTAATGAAAGAACAGGATAAACAGGATCGCAAGCGGCAGGATATGAAACGTTATACCATTTCCAGAAAATAACGTCATATTTGAGCGCGTCAAAGCCTCGGGATTCAACGATCGCAAATGGGTCCATATCGCATTGATATTGACCCATTTGCGATCGTTGAATCGCGAGAGCTTTCACGCAGCTCAAATAT
>JASBUW010000028.1 GCA_030147755.1 Parachlamydiaceae bacterium | reverse complement strand
GGGCGTGTCTTAAAAATGCTAGCATCCTAGCTTCGAGATTATTTTGCCCTCAGTTGAACTTTCGGTTTGAGGGCAATATTAAACCAATATTGCCCTCAAACCGAAAGTTCAACTGAGGGCAAAAGAATTCCGAATCTAGGGCGCTATCATTTTAAGACACGCCCTGGGCTAATGCAGTTATAGTGCTACCGCACAAATGGCAAACAGACTTATGAATAGTATGTGCGCGCGGGCATGAAATTTAGATGGGGTACGAATAAGTTCGAGCACACAAGTTAGGTTATGCAAGAAGCCTATTACCGTTTGTTATTCTTTGCTAAAAAATGACCTTCTCTATAAAACGAGCTTAATTCTAGATTCATTTATATAGAGGGATGCAATGCAACCAAATCTATCTTCTCACTTTCGTCTCAAATTCTTGCTGCCTTTATTAGTCGCCTTCACGTGCATGATTCTTTATTCAACTCTCTATTCGAATCAGGAAACAGCTACCACGAATTCAACAGAAAATATCTTCTCTTCTCATCAAAAACAAGCTGAATTACTCGTCAAAAAAATGACTCCGGAAGAAAAAGTGGGGCAAATGCTGCTTCCCACGATCAATTTGCTTGCTAATGACAAAAGCCCTCAAGCACTTGAGAGAGGAAAAATCGCTTGGTCGGTTGAAAAAGATCTTCACGCATTAGGTAAAATTTGTGGATTAGATGGCATCAAAAAGTATCATATAGGCGCTATCTTACAAGATGGCTCTCCCCTCGCTTTTTCAGGTGACGATCAATCCTTAGCGAGTTGGCAAAAATTATCAACAATCGCTAATCTGTTCTATGATGGACCAAAAGGCACGCGCTTGCTTTTAGGCACGGATGCCATTCATGGTGATCAACACATTACCGGAACCATTTTATTTCCTCATAACATTGGACTTGGCGCTACACATAATCCGGCTCTCGTGCAATTAGTCGCACATTGGACGATGCGTAATATTGCTCTCAGCGGATTTAACTGGTCTTTTATGCCTACTGTTACCATCGCCAGAGATTATCGTTGGGGAAGAACTTATGAATCCTTCAGTGAAATTCCAGAAGTAGTAAAATCACTTTCTTATCACTATGTTTTAGGATTACAAAATCGCGTGGATAACCATTTTCAAGGAGTTTTAGGCTCTGTTAAGCATTTCATTGGCGATGGCGATACTAAAAATGGTCAAGATGAAGGAGAAGTCTATACAGACAATCTAGAGCAATTTTGGATAAGTAGTGGAGTCGGCTATGAAGGAGCTGTCGAAGCTGATGTGGGAAGCTTAATGGTCTCTTATAGCAGTTTAAATGGCATTCCTATGCACTTCGGCGGCGCAGATAATCTCCTAAAACATTTTCTCGAAAAAGGACTCGTCGATCGTCAAAACCGTGTCTATCGTTTTGATGGATTTGCCGTTTCTGATTTTGTGGGCGTCAGTCGAGCTGCCTATAAATATAATCAATTGCATTCCAAAAAAATTTCTTATGTAGAAGCTGTTGCTAAGGCTGTCAACGCTGGCATTGATATGTTGATGATCGCCAATGGTGCTTATGAAAACCCCTTGGATTACAATCCACAACCTCCTTATGAAATGAGAAGCAAAACCTATTATGATTCTATTCAAACGGTGCGTGATAGTTTATTAGCCGCTGTTAATCAAGGTTTGATCTCTCCTGAAAGACTAGACGAAGCAGTGATAAGAATCCTTCGTACCAAACTTAGTTTAGCGCATCAAGAGCCAACTGCTCTTTCAGATGCTGATCGTCAAGAAGAAGCTAAAATTTCTTTACAAGCAGCCGAACAATCCTTGGTCTTACTTAAAAACCAAGCTGACACACTTCCGGTCAAACAAGAAAATGTTAAATATCTCTTTTTATTGGGTGATTATGATGACATCGGCGTTCAGAATGGAGGCTGGACAGTAACCTGGCAAGGTCAAAAGGGCAATAAATATTGGCGGCGTGGCTCAAAAGAGAAACAATTATCGTTCGCGACTAGCCTTTTAGATGGTGTGAAAGCTCTTTTAGGAAAAGACACGCACTTTTATGAAGGCGAAAAAAGTTTTGTATCGGCTGACTTAAGCCACATCAACCCTGCAAACAGTGTCGCGCTCATTGCTATTTCTGAACCTCCTTACGCAGAATATATGGGAGATGTCGACAATCAAAATCCTTTTTATATCAAAGGCGCTTTGCTCAAAGAAAACATATATATGCCGACTAAACAATCTCAATTTTTGGGAATCACATACTCCGATGAACAACTCCAAGCCATTCGTATCCTTAAAAAGCAAGGAGTCAAAATCATCACTATCTTATTCTCCGGAAGACCGCTCGTCATCACCGAGCCTCAACAAGACTCTCCGCTCTCACAGAGTGATGCTTTCATCGCTGCCTTTCTCCCGGGAACCTCAGGCGGACAAGCCCTAGCAAATGCCATTTTTGGAAAATATGCGTTTAAATCTCATCAAAGTGAAATTGAAGGCAAAACCTATTTCAGTAACACACTCCCCTTTGCATGGCCGGCTTCCATGGAAGAAGTACGCAATCATCAATACACCTTATTTCCAGTGGGTTATGGATTAAAAACTCAAGCACATCGCGAATAAAGAAAATTTATTTATATCCTTCACATTCTGAAGTTTACGATCTTGTTCATCCTGTTCTTTTTATAGGATGAACAAGATCGTAAATGGCAGAATGTGAAGGTTTTATCAATTATTATTTTCTTTAACAAAGCATCTAGTTTCATTTTTTGTTAATTAATTCTTTATAGTTTATAATAAAACCATAACTAAAATTAGTAATTAGAGGGTATGAACGAAGATTTTCTGGTTTATTTTTAAAGGAGGCTAGTGTGAAATCTTACTTTGTCAGGCTCATGATGACTTTTTTCCTGATGATTTTTTCGTTTCAATCCTTTGCGATGACGACGAAGGGAAATCAGATCATCAATGATGAAGGACAGCCAGTGGAATTGAAAGGAGCCAATTGGTTCGGCTTCAATAACCAAAGCACGATGGTGGATGGGTTATGGGGCGGACCTGACAGTATTTCTTTTGATTTTGCGACTGTCGTCCATAGACTGCAGCTCTTAGGATTTAACGCTGTGCGTCTACCTTTTAGTTTCAAAGATTTATATGGAACTAATCCACGCAATTATGCGCAACAATGTAAAGTGGCTCCTTTAAGTGATATTCAAGCGAGTGTTACTAATCCTTCTATCACTCCCGGTGATAAAAACATTTCGCCTCTAGGAGCTCCGGCCCCACGCAAAGAAGGAATGTGTAATGATTACCTTCCTAACGATTCTACTTTAAATCGCTTCTTATGGGTGGTGGACTTTTTTGCGAAAAATGGATTTTACGTCTTAATTGACAACCACTTAAGAGAAGACCAAACAGCGATAGAAAATAAAGATAAATGGGTTCAAGACTGGGTGAAATTAGCCACAGAGATTTCAAAAAATCCTGAAGCTAGCAAAAGAGTGATGATCGACATCCTTAACGAACCTGATAACTTTGGAATTCGTTGGGAAGCATCTGGTGACAAACCAGGACTTTCAGATTTGTATCTATCTGCGATGGATGCAATCTATAAAGTGAATCCCAACTTCTTGTTCTTTATCGAAGGAACAGGTCAAGGGGGAATCAATGCGAACTGGGGTGACGGATTCGCCACTGATCCTCAAGCCATCTCCCAATATGGATTAAGCAATCCTAACCCCTTCTTTCAAGCCTTGATGACAAAACCTTATGTCAATCAAGTGGTCTTGTCCCCTCACATTTATCCTCCCTCTGTCACTTTTACTCCCCAAAATTCAGAAGGAGCAGGTTTATTTAACCGTCTCTCAACGTCTTTTGGAACATTGTCAGATAAAGGATATTGCGTAGAGGGTACTTGTAAGGTATTCCCTATTGCTCCTGGTGAATTTGGATCACGCTTTACAGAAGAAGCTGATCTCAAAACCATGAATGACATGGCGCAATATTTCAATAATGTGGGAAGTGGAGCTGATAAAAAGCACCAACCCATCAAGAACTGGTTCTATTGGTCGTGGAATGCCAATAGTGGTGATACCGGTGGACTTGTCAAAGATAACTGGCGTGATATTGAGTGGAAAAAAATCGATTATTTAACACAAATAGGACTTAATCCTTGGTATTTAGGCGGTGGTAAACCTGTTCAAGCCAAATATGGTTCTCTTTGTATTGTCACACAATATGCAGAGGGACTTTCCCAAAGCAATTTGAAACCTTTGACTGTCGGAGGCTACACCTTTGATATCAAAGATTTCAACACACCCGTTTGTGAAAAAGTCCAAGTTGGCAATTACACAGTTCAAGCCCCTGACATCCTCATAGGCAAACAAAAGTATGTTGCTGAGGCCAAAACGGTGGCTGTAGCAGAAGATCAAACTGCAACTGTTGAAATTGTTTATAAATTGGCTCTTACCCCTCTCACCCCTGCTGAAGAGAACAAGGGGGATGATGGAGATGAAGACGGTACACCTGTTGACAAAGGCACCTATGCTGTCGCTGTACAGGTAGGAACACCTTGGGAAGAAAACGGCATGCATACCACTGTGTTGAATCTCTATATCACTAATAATAGTGCAGAGCCTATCGCAGTGCCTTGGACAATCGAGTTGTCCAATGATGCTTATGCGGCTGTGAACGGAGCTTGGAACTTTAAAGTGGTTTCCACTGAAGGAGGTAAAATTACAGGCGTGACAGAAGCAGAAAATGCATGGCAAAATCTTCAGCCTAATGGAGAAAACACCATTAACATTGGATTGATTGTTTCCTCTACGTCAGCTGATTTTATGCCTAAGAGTGTGACATTGAATGGTCAACCCATGACCATCAGTAATAAATAATCCACTCTATAAATGCTTGTAAAGCATGATAAGCAGCTCTTTAGAACTTATAAGTTCTAAAGAGCTTTCTCATTTTACACCTTACGCTGCAGCAGGAGCTCGATTTTCATTTTTATATTGTATCACTCCCAACTTGTATAACATCAAACGATAAAATCTGTTAGCTGTTTCATCTGCGCTCCATTTATCGTCATTACGCTCCGTATATATCTCGAGTAAGTCTTCTTTTTGTTTATCTGTCAGCTGCTTGGATTGATTAATGAATTCTGACATATAAATACCAAAATGCACTTCACCTTTCTCTTCTCTCACTGAATTGAGTTGTGCTAAATAATCCTCACGCATTTTATCACGGAACATACCAAGCATTTCCCAATTGAATACATGCACTAGTCCCATTTCATGTTGTTCATACTCAGTCATCGGAACAAATCCATAGGATAACGATAAACGATAAACGTCAAAAGTATGCACATCATTCTTCACATTATCGGGAGCTTGAGCAGCGATCGCTTTAATCAGTTCACTCAACCAAGATTGTAAAATTGCAAAACGTTTTTCCTGCAGAGCTTGTTGAATTTGACGCTCATAATCCTTGAACGGATCAAAGGCCTCTTCTTTGACAACAACTTCTTGTTGTAACATGTGTCTCACCGTCTCACCTGCAACTCGCTTAATCGCTCGTGCACAATAAGCGCCTCCTTCAACGGCAATTTTTAGAAGAAGATCTTCTAGCTCTACACGAGCTTGTTGAGGATCCAAAGACTCCAAATAAGGGATAATTTTAACAAAATTTTGAATACCGTCTTCTAAATCTTGTTGAAGACCTTTAACACGTACTCTTCCCTCTAAAACATCTATTAAAGCCACCATCTGGGCTCTGAGATGATTCTTAGCCCATTCTTCTTCTGTTTGTTGTTTCGTAGCAGCCAATTGTGCGATATAAGGTCCCACAAAATCCGCATTAAATCCCGGTTCTCTTGCCGCATCCGGCAGCTTGCGTTGTGCAAGAAAATGATCGTATTTTTCTTTAATTTTTTCTGCCGGTAAATTTTTTGCTAAAAAGTTAATAAAGCGATCATCATCTTGAAATTTCTTTTTAATGAGGGTATACTTTGTTGTCCAATTTATTGTATCAAAGAGCGTCAATAACTTCTCAAATTTATTATCCGTAGGGAGGTCTTTCAATTCTACTACAGGTTGGATACAGTGAGAAGGATTGAGTTCAAAGTCCCAATCAGAAGCTTCTAAAATTCCTTTCATGTCTTGAAATGTCAATTCATCATGTTTCACTAGAGGTTTGCGAATGTCAGCTATTGTAGGGCCATTCACAGGTATAGGTAGATAACGACGCACCAATTTATCGAAATTGAGTTGTATCCAGGCAGTCACCGTTGCAGACAAAGCTGTTGTTGCCATACCAAGAGCAAAGACGCGATTCATGAAGACACCTTGAGTCGCCATGCCTATAAATCCTAAAACAGGCATATATCTTTCTACAAATAAACTCACCTTGCGAGGCACCCATGCTAATTGATCAATCACCTCATAACTTAAAGTAGCAAGTAGAGCTCCGGCAAAATAGTACTGACGAAGCGCAATCAACGTGGCCGCTCCCGCTATCATCGCCACACGCACCAGATCTCCTATATGATCCGCCATAAAGCTAAAAGCTCGCGTAGAATAAACACCTAATGTGCTAGGAATTTTAATAGAGTATTTACTATTCCACCAATCTGCCGCAGAAGGATAATGCCCTTGTTTCACTATGGCGAAAAATAAGCAAGCTGGAATACTCAACACAACAACAACGTTACTTATGATTTTCACATAAGTTTGATGTCTTGTATTTTGAATAACGAGCAGGGAAATTTTGCTGATCACTTCTACTAAAGGAGCCAATTGTCCTACTTGTGCCATGGCGCCAAAATAGTCATTCCCCCCTTGCTTCACTTCTTTTTCTTTGTTAAAAGCCATCGTAAAATTATAAGCCACGCCTATTCCATGAAATGACTCCAAAACATATCCATAATCTGTATTAAACTTTTGAAACGCATTTAAAACTTGTGTATACATAGTATAAAACCAACTTTGTTTAGGTTTATTAAAGATTGAAGTCAATATTAATTAAATTTCAATTAATAGTCAATTAAATAAATTTTCTTTAGCTTTTTTTTAAATATTTCTTCAAAATAACGGCTCGTCTCTCTACACTGATATTTTTTAGTAAAATCTGAAACCATCCAGATAGGGTCAAGATCGTTTGCATGCGTCATTCATTTTTCATTTTTTGTTTAATCGTTCTCAGTTTATTTTTTCATTTATACGCAGAAGAAGACGACCACAAGAGTTCCTCAAAGGTTCACGAATCTCCTCACAAGTTTTCAGGCCTTGTGGCATTTGTGTCGGACTATCGGAGTCGCGGTGTTTCTGAAACTTTGCGTCGTCCTGCCGTTCAAGGACAATTTCTTTATACGCACATAAGCGGCTTTTATGCTAGAGTGTGGGCTTCAAATACAGATGGAACAGGTCACATCTATAACAACACCAGTTCAGAATGGGATTTTTACTTGGGCGTTAGACAACAAGTAGAAGATACTCCTTTAGAATGCAACCTAGGATTAATTTACTATTATTATCCGGGAGGAGAATCCTTCAATCGTTATCATGTATCCTTTAACACCTTAGAGTATTATATAGGGCTTAAATATAAGATATTCGAATTAAAACTTTATCAAGATCTCACAGATTTTTTTGGGACGAATTCCCATAACCCTCCTTTCAACTGGCATAAAATGCGATTTGTGCGTCCGAATGGACATTCAAGAGGATCCATTTATTTAGAGGCGACATGTGAATGGTCACCTTATGATAAATGGAAAGCTTCTGTGCAGCTCGGTTATCAAATGGTTGTGAACTACCCTGAAATCGATCTTTTCTTTTGGCAATTCGGCATCACCCGTCAATTTGAGTGGTTTGACGCTTCTATTTTTTATATAGACACAACAGGAAACCCTGCTTATTATGACGTGCTAGACAATGCTTTTCATCCGAGTAATCGACGCATCGCAGGACCCGGTGTTTATTGTAGTTTTGTGCACAACTTTTAGATATGCTTAGGCGGCCATACTTCCTCTTTATCTTTGGGTTTACCGCACTCTGAACAAGAAGATAAAAACATAAATTGAGTCCTTAAAGAATGATTTGTGGCGCAGACTAAAGTCTACGCTACAAATCATTCTTAGCCAACTCAAATATTTTTTACCTCTTGTGATTTTTGAATGAATCTGTTATATTTTGATCCATGAATACAAAAAACTTTATTTTACATTTCACTGTCAGCCAACCTCCTGGTCATTCATCCTTTGAGGGTGCGTTACCTGTTGTCTCTTTTCTTCCTCTTTCACTCATCCTTCTGTGCCCACAAGCACAGTAACATCATTCATTGCCTTTACATTCTTGCTTTTGTTTATCAGGTCTAAAACTAATAAGACCTCCTCATTAATTTATTCAAATAAGGATTATGGTTATGTCTGCGTCTTTTTCAAATTCTCGCTTAATGGCATGGACAGTCTGGGTGATTGCCTCTGTTTTTTATGCGTATCAATACATTTTAAGAGTGATGCCTAACATTATGTTAGATGATATCATGCAGCAATTTCATATCAGCGCTGCCGCCTTTGGTCAATTCTCGGGCGTTTATTATATTGGGTACTCGCTCATGCACTTGCCCATTGGAATTATGCTGGATCGCTATGGTCCCCGAAAAGTGATGTCAGGCTGTATTCTGCTTACCGTCCTCGGATTACTCCCGTTGATTTTTGCCGAACATTGGATCTATCCCATTGCAGGTCGCGCTTTAATTGGGATAGGATCTTCAGCCGCCATCTTAGGCATATTTAAAATTGTTCGCATGATATTTAGTGAAACGCGTTTTCCCCGCATGTTAAGTTTTTCTGTCACCATTGGTCTCATTGGAGCCATCTATGGCGGTGGTCCCGTCAGTTATATGCGCGACGTACTGGGCTATCAATCTGTTATTTATTGCTTCATGGCAGGTGGAATCGCTTTAGCATTGGCCACTTATTGGATTGTGCCTGAGATCGAAAGTACGGAACAAACGCCTATGTTAGCTGACATTAAAGAGGTATTAAGTAATGGTCGCGTCATTTGGTCTTGTCTTTTTGCAGGTTTAATGGTCGGACCTCTCGAAGGATTTGCGGATGTGTGGGGATCTGCTTTCTTAAAGCAAGTATACGGCTTTGAAAGCACCTTAGCTGCCAGCTTACCTTCCATGATCTTTATCGGTATGTGCTTCGGTGCACCTGTTTTGAGTTTAGTGGCCGAAAAAGTAGGAAGTTATCTGGCGACCATTATTGGCGCAGGCATCATCATGACCGGTAGTTTCTTATGCATGATTGCTTGGCATTTCGCATCAGGTGCTCTGAGTTTTAGCTTTGTATTAGTGGGAGTCTGCTGTGCTTATCAAATTTTAGCCATTTATAAAGCTTCTACTTATGTACGTGAACAAGTCGCAGGACTTACAACAGCTCTGGCAAACATGATTATCATGCTGTTTGGTTATGCTTTTCATACGATCATGGGCAATACCATTAATGCCATGGGAGGACCCACTACTTCTCAAGCGTTGATTTATGGCGTAGCTGTCATTCCCCTTGCACTTTGCATAGGAACCTTAGGTTTTACTGTCTTGCTCCTTCAAGAAAAAGTGCAGAAAACAACTGAACCACAAGTACAGAGTTAAGGAGAATCAAAATGACAACATTTGCCAACAAATTAGTCGCTGTCATGAATGAGAAAATAGAGCCGGGCGTTATCATGAACGCCTTGGCTCACATGTGTATCGGTTTTGGAGCTAAGATCGGCACAGATCCTTTGCACTTAACAAATTATGTAGATGCAGATGAGGGACAGCATCCCCATATCTCAGAAATGCCTTTTATGATTTTAAAAGCCAATTCAAATAAAATTAGAAATTTAAGGCAAGCTGCATTAGAAAGTAACATTCAATTTGTCGATTTCACTCATACCATGACAGTGGGAACCTATCTAGAGCAAATTGAGCGCACCAAACAAACCAAAGAAGCAGACTTGATTTACTATGGTATCGTGCTATTTGGTGAGTGGGAGAAAGTCTCGGAATTGACACGTAAGTTTTCTCTTTGGAAATAGATCGTCAATTAAAACGACAAAAGACAAAAACGACAAACGACCCTAACGACAGAAACGACCTTAACGACAACGACAAACGACAAAAAGGACTAAAGTCGTTAATGTGGTTTGTGGTTGTCGTT
>JASBUW010000026.1 GCA_030147755.1 Parachlamydiaceae bacterium | reverse complement strand
CATATTTGAGCGCGTCAAAGCCTCGGGATTCAACGATCGCAAATGGGTCCATATCGCATTGATATTGACCCATTTGCGATCGTTGAATCGCGAGAGCTTTCACGCAGCTCAAATATGACGTTATTTTCTGGAAATGGTATTACAATTTGCTTGCTTCTCTGTGTTCTCTGTGTCCTCTGTGGTTAAATAATAAAACCACAGAGGATAGGATAGACGCCTCTACACAGCATACTCGACGACGCGTTTTTCGCGAATCACCGTGACTTTAATTTTACCCGGATAACTTAATTCTTGCTCAATACGCTTGGTAAGTTCGCGTGCAAGATTAATCACACCGGCATCATCCATTTGGTCCGGCAAGACCACAACGCGAACTTCTCGTCCCGCTTGCATCGCATAGGCTTTATCCACACCTGGATATTCAAGTGCCATGTCTTCTAACTTTTTAAGGCGCTTAATATATTCCTCTACGGCTTCGATGCGTGCGCCTTCACGAGAGGCAGAAATGGCATCTGCAGCGCTGCATAAATCCGCTTCTATCGTCGACGGAGGCATTTCTTGATGGTGACATCCAATTCCATTGGCTACTTCCTTGTTCTCTCCATATTTGAGCGCAAGATCGTGTCCAATGATGGCATGTGATCCCTCAATCTCATGCGTGACGGCTTTACCGACGTCATGTAAGAGACCAATGCGTTTAGCTAAACGGACATCGAGGCCCATTTCAGCAGCCATTAATCCCATCAAATGCGAGACTTCTAGCGAGTGATCTAATACGTTTTGTCCATAGCTGTAACGGAATTTAAGTTTACCAAGCAGAGTGATTAAATCAGGATGCAAATTCATAGCCCCTGCACGCAAGGCAGCATCTTCGCCATATTGTTTGATTTGCTTATGTGTGTTTAAAGTGGCTTTTTCGACGACTTCCTCAATCCGTGTGGGATGAATACGTCCATCTTGCACCAATTCTGTGAGAGCCATCTTGGCAATATGTTTACGTACAGGATCAAAGCCGGAAAGGACGACAGCGCCGGGTGTATCATCAATGATAAAATTAATGCCTGTTTCGCGTTCTAAAGCGCGAATATTGCGTCCTTCACGTCCGATGATGCGTCCCTTCATTTCTTCATTCGGAATCGCCACTGTGCAGACAGTTGTTTCAGAAGCGCAAGAAACAGCCAAGCGATTGATAGCGGTGGCAATAATCGTAGAAGCTTCTTTCTCGGCTTCTTCTTCGGCTTCTTTCTTTACGCGACGAATCAAGTTGGCAGCATCCGTTTTGACTTCGTTGGTTAAGCGAAATAAAAGCATTTCTTTGGCTTCATTGCAGCTTAATCCAGCAATTTTTTCTAGGTCTGCCACGAGTTTAGTATGCAATTCTGCAACCTGTTTTTTCTCTTCATCAATTTGGGCTTTACGTCCAATGAGAACCGCTTCTCGTTTTTCAATATCGGATAATTTTTTTTCGACGAGATTCATGCGGCCTTCCAGCTTATCTTCACGCTGCTTCAGACGTTCTTCTTCTCGTTGAATTTTTTTACGTTCTTGTTGCCATAATTGTTCTAAATCTCGTTGTTGTTCTATTTGTTTTTGTTTAAGGCTTAATTCGGCCCCTTTTCTTAATTCGATTCCTTCCTGTTCGGCGCGCTGGACAATTTCAGCTGCTAACTGTTTGACTCCTCCAAGAGCAAAGCGATGGTAAACCCAACAAGCAATGGCTCCTAAAACACCTCCCAGCAAGAAAATCAATAAATGCAAAGCAATTTGATTTTCACTCATGGGTTTTGTTATCCTTGGTCTTTTTCTTCTTAAATTTTTCTAATTAATAAATAGTTGTGAGCACTCTTTTCGCCAAAATAAGGCGTAAAAAGAGTAAATGCTAACAGACGCAGCATAAATAAAAGAGATTTGAAAATCCAGATTTTAAGGTACAACCTTTAAGAGGATGGCAAACTTTCTGCATTTCCTTTGGTTAAAGGAAAAGTCGGCGTAATCCTTAATTTTTCCACGCGCCGATCATTGGAACGCACCACCTCAATTTCGAAAAGGGGTTTGCGGATGATAAACCCTTTAGCAGGAATCATTCCTGTTTCATGAAAGATATAACCACCAATGGTATCATAATCACCACTTTGTGGAATCTCAATGTTGAGTTGCTCTTCGATATCTAAAATACTCATACGCGCATCAATGAGCCAGCCTCCTTCCGGTAAAGGTAAAAAGAGGGCTTCTTCGTCATCGTATTCATCCGCAATATCACCGACAATTTCTTCTAGAATATCTTCAATCGTGACAATACCTTCTGTTCCTCCGTATTCGTCCACAATGATGGCCAAGTGCACTTGTTTTTTGCGAAATTCTTGCAAAAGATGAGAAATTTTCTTGGTTTCCGGCGTATAGATCACTTTTTTCACTAAAGTCGAAATAGGGGATTGTAAGACAGATTTATCTCCTTTACGGGCATGTTCCATATATTTAGCTAAGACATCTTTATACATTAAGACGCCCATAATGTTATCTAAAGTGTCTTTGTAAACAGGCGTACGGCTATATCCCTCTTGATAAAGTAAAGTGGCTGCTTTCTCAATTGTCGTATCATGAGATAAACTGAATATTTCGACGCGGGGGACCATGATTTCACGTGCAATGCGATCTTTAAATTCCATGACAGATTCAATCAATTTTTTATCATGCGGATCCAAATGCGCATTTAAATTGGACTCTTCAATAATTTCAATAAGCTCTTGTTTAGCTTCGTGATTGGGTTCGTAAATGGGATCTAAGTGAATAGGACGAGAAAAAATATGAAAAATTTTCAAAAAAATAAAAGTTAAAGGAAAAATTAACACTAAAACAAAAGAAATAATAGGTGTACACGATTTAATCACTAAATGGGGATAACGATTGCCTATCATGCGGCCTAAGTAATCTCCGCCTATGAAAAGGAGAAAAAACAAACCAATTAAGCTCAACATGCCTAGGGGCCAATCCATGGTCAAAGAAGAATTGTGCAAATGATCATCTAATTTCCAGCCAATCAGCCTTAGTTTTTCTAAAATTAAGAGAGAAAAAATTGCATAGCAAAAGCGCAAGACATTTTGGGCAAAAATGCTAGCAAAATGCAAATCTTCATACTCATGCTTAGGAAAAAATAGAGAGGATAAATAGCGATAAAAAAAACGTTTGCCGGCTAATTCTAACTGTTTTTTAGCCTCTCGTTTTTGTAAACGGCGAAAAGCAGTATTGACAGCAGTTAAACAGAAAAGGCCCAAAATTAATAAAGTCAAAATCACAATCAAACTGGTGACAGACAAAATTTGTGCTCCTTTAAGAGGGTCATCATGGGCAATTGTTTAAACTAATATTGATATAACAAATTTTTCTTTAAAATTCTAATTGATTCACTTTAAATTGAGGTGTTGATCTCTTAATTTTTGCATATGCCGTTTCTCAGCTTGTCGCATCTGAGCGCATTCTTCTTCTTTCAGATCATCATATCCCATTAAATGTAAGAGTCCATGCACCACATACAGAGTGACTTCATCATAGGGATTTCCCTCATGCTGTTGAGCATATTCTTTTGCCGTTTGAGGGCAAACAAAGACTTCACCTAAAACGCGATAAGGCACCACATCGTCTTCTTCATCATCTAGAGGAAAAGAAATGCAATCTGTCGGAGAAGGATCTTGAAAAAATTGTTCGTGTAACTGGCAGATAGTAGGGGTGTCCACCAAATAGATGTTCACCTCATCGCACGTTTGCTCTTCTTCGGCTAGCACGTGCTTGACCAAAGGAGGGAGCTGATCAGTGGCAATTTTTAAGTCTGTTTGTTGATTGATGACATTGACGATCATGAAGATTTGCTCAATTGAAGGGACATAAACGACAAACGACGATAACGACAGAAACGACCTTAACGACAAGGACAAACGACAAAAAAGACTAAGTCGTTATTGTCGTTTGTCCTTGTCGTTAAGGTCGTTTCTGTCGTTATCGTCGTTTGTCGTTTCACTGTTTAAGACACAGGTGTCTTAGGAAGACCTGTAATACGCTTATTTTCAGAATCTTTCCAGCGACCTAACTTCTTTAACACATCAATTCTTTCGAAGCGCTTTAAAACGTTGCGCTTAGTGGCGGTTTTTCCCGCTTTACCAAAACTAGGATGTCTTGACATGACCTAATACCTTTCACTTTAATTATTTAATTTTAGGGATGAAAACCGCTGCAGCTAAATCTCCCTCTACAGCATTAGAATGGGCTTTAAATCCATTAGGGAGATTATCTTGTAAAGATCCTGTTTTTGCACTAGGTGCACGATGCTTACGAGGGAAGCGATGACGTTTTTCAGCTTGTTTACTAATACGTACCATTTGAATACTCCTTTGACTAAAGAGTCAAGTATAAAAAGATGAGGGTTAATAGGCAAGAAATTTATGAGGATTAAACCTATCTATAACATCAAATATTTACGTGCTTCGGGCAGCGGTTCGTTTGTGTATAAATTCTTGGCAGCTTTTGAAAAAATTAGCCATCGTCCCTATTTCCTCACCAGAAATTCTTTATCGCTTGGGTATTTTTATTTGTTCTGGATTTAGGTTAAGCCAGACGAGTCTATTTTGCTTTAAAGCTGTTTCTACAAAGTCCACATCAGTTGTAAGGCTTTCATCTGCAAACTGGATAGCTTTTCCATTTTGTTTAACAGCAGCTAAAACAACCTCTCTATCTTTTTTTAAGCTTTCATCTGCATATTCAAGAGCCTGTCCATCTTGCTGAACAGCAGCTAGAACAATATCTTTATCTTTCTTTAAGCTTTCATCTGCAAATTGAAGAGCCCATCCATTTTGCTGAACAGCGACTAAAACAATGTCTTTATCTTGCTTTAAGCTTTCATCTGCATATTCAAGAGCCTCTCCATGTTGCTGAACAGCGACTAAAACAATCTCTTTATCTTTTATAAGGTTTTGATCTGCATGTTCTCCATATTGAAGAGCCCATCCATGTTGCCGAACAGCGGCTAAAAAAATGTTTTTATCTCTTTGCAAACTTACATCTGCATGGACAAGAGCAAATCCACATTGCTGAACCGCAGCCAGAACAATATCTTTATCTTCTGTTAAACTTTCATCTGCATATACAAGAGCATCTCCATTTTGCTGAACAGCGGCTAAAACAACCTCTTTATCATCTCTAAAGCTATCATCTACATATTCAAGAGCCTCTCCATCTTGCTGAACAGCGGCTAAAACAACCCCTTTATCTTCTTTTAAGCTATCATCTGCATATTCAAGAGCCTGTCCATCTTGCTGAACAGCGGCTAAAACAACCTCTTTATCTTCTTTTAAGCTATCATCTGCATATTCAAGAGCCTGTCCATTTTGTTGAATAGCAGCCAAAACAATGTCTTTATCTTTTTTCAGGTTTGCATCTGCGAATTGCAGAGCCCATCCATTTTGCTGAACAGCGATTAAAACAACCTCTTTATCTTTTTTAAAGCTCACATCTGCATATTCAAGAGCCTGTCCATTTTGTTGAATAGCAGCTAAAACAATGTCTTTATCTTTTTGCAAGCTTGCATCTGCAAATTGAAGAGCCTTCCCATTTTGTTGAATAGCAGCCAAAACGATCTCTTTATCTTTTTTCAGATTTTCGTCTGCAAAGGCAAGAAGGGTGTAATTGTATTGAAGTAGCTCTAGATAAATGCTTTTTACTTCTTGTTGATCTTTATCTTTTAACGTATAGCGAGAGAGTAATTTTTCTTTGCATATGCTATAAAAAGGAATTTTATCACTTATATTAAATCTTGACTTTAATAGACATTCTTCATTTAATTTGAATTCTTTATTTTTTATCGTAAAATATCCACTTTGTTTGATGATTTGTTGCAAAATCTTTAGACGTTGAGATGTTTCAGCGGTGGTCCAAGGCAAAAAAAGCGCATGTATGCCGCATTTTAAGCGACATAAAAGCGGAAGATAAAATTGCACAGAACGTTTTTCGAAAAAGTCGGATTCTAAACTAATTAAGCGATGTAGTCCTATTTTAGAAGGATCTAAACGTTTAATGAACTTTATATGGGCTTGTATGGTGCTTACACCCAATTTTTTGACTCCTTTAAAACTGGCTTGATCTTTGTCTTCTAATCCCGGAGCTTTCTGTAATTCTAAAAGCAGATAAGCCAACCATAAAAGAGGATGGCGAATAGTCGCATTATGCCAGGCTTTATCTGTTAATAATAGAGACTGAACAGTTTTATAATCTTGATTATTTAACAAAATATTGATTATCTCAAGTTTCAATGAAGTCGATAAATCAGTAGGAGATTTTGAGTTTGTCAGCTCAAATATAGGAGGTTGATAAATATGCGAATTAACTATGCCCATGTTATGAATGCCTTTAAATTTCAGTTTTAATATATTAAATAAATTAACATTGGAGTGTTATTTTATAATAAAATTTATTTATAAATCAATGATAAAATTTATAATTTTGTTAATCTTAAACTGGGAGTGATTTGAAGTTATCGTTATAGTCATTGATAAACATCTTCATCAATTCAATGTGATTTTCAATTTTCTTCGCAAACGAAAGAGTTTTCCTCACTAACCTTGCACATCGCTGTCGTATCATGCAGTTAATCTCTTCATAACTTGTTTTGCCAGATGCTTTTCCAACTGGATGATTTTGCTTCTAAGAGATAATTTCGTAATAAGTTGAGAATTTATCTGTGTAAAAGATAGCTCTTTTTAAACAGCAGGTAATTTAGCCATCAACGCCTCCTTTGAAGCCTTGTTTCCTTCCCAATATGAAATGCAAGTATTTGTCTAATCTTTGCATGTATAGCAAGCCCTAGTCACTGGTCATAATGAGTAGGTAGCTTAATATTCACAGGTTATTCAAATGATCTAAATAGTCAGCTAATGTTTTGTCAAATAAAGGAGAAGCTTGTATCGCGAGCTGAGAAATCTTTTTAATTTTTTTAAAGGTAGCCTGAACAGGCTCTTCTAATTGTTCCACTTCAATCTGATCAAAATCTTGTGCTGCTCCTCCTACAAAAAGATGAGGATGAGTTTGTTGTAATGGCTTAAGTTGATCTTTAAAATTTTGATTTTGTTGAAGTGTTTCTACTTTTGTACGCGCTTGTGGACACAGAAAGTCTAGATCAGCTGTAGGTGTGAGGAGACATTCTGTTATACTTAAAAATGAGAGAAATTGAATAGCCTCGCTGGATAACTCATTTTGTAAATCTTCTTTTAACGTTTGATTCTCTGGACGTTCTAAAATAGTCCTAAGCAACTCAAAACCATTGTATTTATGAGGATTTTGAATGTAACGATTTTCTTGAAGAAAAGTCTTGTAGTCTCTAATTGACTGTCTAAATTCCTCAACACTCATGTCGAATGTGTTTATTGCGTTGATGAGTTCAATGGATTTTTCTTTGCTTCGTTGGCGTTCAAGTATATGGTTAGACGTAGGCTCGCGTGTAGGAAGATTAGGCTCTTTAAAGTTTTTAAAAAAATTGGTCGTTGTTATAATCATGATACTAGTTGTGCTATAGAGTTTATCACACTGATTGATAAAGGGTTTTTCAAAAATGTCTTTCTGATTTAATAACTCACCAATTATAAGACCTATAACACTGAAAGCAAGCAAACATGCATACACAACTGTTTCTACTAAAGCGACTACCAGAATTAATCCAAATCCTACTTCTGCTAAACTTGCCTTCAAATAGAAGCTATAAGGAATGATGCGTCCTTGCGGAGCAACAGCTGGCCAATTCTCTTCTCGTCCATCGAGATTACGGAACGTAGTTAAATAACAATTTAAATGACTAGAAATAGAATAAGGGATGTTCATTAGTAGAATTACAATAAATTTGTAAAGATTAGCTTAATGATAAGTAAATTTTACTTTTTTGTCAATAATTTGTTTGATTTTTATTTTCAAATAAATAAATATTTGCTATAATTTTAACTTCTAGTTCTATCAATAGAAGAGGATTTTAAGGAGACAACTATGGCGATTTATCGCACGTCAGATGGGCTATCCAGTTATGATCCCAATTCCTATTCTAATATTTATGATGTGAGAGCGCGTCCTATTAAGCCAGAAACTTCTATTACCACGGCAGATGCACAGCCTAAAGATACCATTGAAATTTCACATGATAAACTCAAAAAAGAAGCTTTAAATCGTCTCAATCACACGTCTAAATATACAGTAGCCCAAAGTGGGTTTATGCGAGTCGGACGCTATCTCTTTTTTGCGATCACGCTTCCTCCTTATTTTATTGTGTATGGATTGCCCAAGTGGATCATTGTCGAGGGATTGCCTGCCATTTGGTCTCTTTTCACCGGAATGGCCAAACAGTTGCAACAAAAAGTCAAGAAACGAAGCGATATCGTGACGCAAAAAGTGACGCAGATGATGCAATTTGTTCAACAGACGATGTTGAAGCTCATTCAGCCAATTGTGCGTTTGGCGATGGATCTCCAACAAGGGATTCGACGCATGCATCAGCGCGTTCAGCTCTTCTTTCAGCAAAAAACAAAGAGAGCCCGCACCATCTTGGCTTTACCAGGAATTAAGATTAAAGAAGCTTGGCAGCAAATGCAGGCAAGGCTGGCACGCGTCAAAGAAAAAGCGTTTGAAAAATTGCGAACCGTCTCGACACACGTACAAGAAGGGGTGCAATGGATTAAAGAAACTCCGCAGGTGTTATTGGGTTGGATTCAAGCTCCTTTTCAGCAATTAACGGAACGAGCAGTGACATGGAAAACGCACGTGGCACGTCGTTGGAATATCTCTCAACAAGGTGCTCTCAAAGCGACTAACTGGATTGCAGAGCGCATGAAGCAAGGGCAAGCCAAAGTGAAGAGTTATGTTGAGCCTATGCGTACATTTTATCATCAATATGCACGGCCTGCTTGGGAGAAAATGAGTCAATCGATTCAACGAAAGTGGCAGCGTACACGTGATTTTTCGCGTGAAAAGCATCAAAAGGCGTTGGCTTTTTTACAGCGTAAACAAGATAAAGTGAAGCAGTTTTCTTATAAGCAATTGACCGATTTTCTTTTGTCGAATGCTTTGATGAAAAGCTTACCGGGACGTTTTCAAGATTTTATCAAAAAATGGCTTTTACATCCCACTGTACGACGTATTATGGAAAAATGCGTGAAAGTGATCTCAGGAGGAATTGCTTATGGATTGCGTGGAATCAGCTATGTGATGCAATTATTTGCTAAAGTCTCGGAAGTCATCGGAAAATTTTTGCGAACTTTGCAAGCGTATCTTACAGTAGCGATTCAAAAAATAAAGGCTGTTGTGAGGGTGGTAACAAACACTTGTCAGTATTTCTTTTGGAAAGGCACTTATTATGTGCTCTTTGCCCTTTTAGTGGTGGGCATTTTGATGGGGTGGGGCATTCAAGGATTGGGTGAAATCACGCATCGTTTGATCAGTAAGTTCGCTCCAAAAACAAGTTGATATTGTTGAGCGTTTCGTTTATCTCATTCTTTCCTCTGTGCTCTCTGTGCCTCTGTGGTAATTTATTAAGTTTACCACAGAGGCACAGAGAGCACAGAGAGGAATAAAATTATGAGCTTAAATTATCTTTATCATTCTCTTATTATATTAGGCTTGCGGCATAGGATAATAAACAGCGTATTTAATTTTGTCTGAAAAGATGGGTTCATGGCCAGATGCTTTTTCTGCCCATAATTTCTCGGCACAAATATTGACAATTTTGCTCTGCATGCCTTTATAAGACATCACGTAAACGCGCGGCGTTTCTGGATCTTCTGGATCACTGGCATCAAGAGGATCCAAAAAATAAATGACTTGATCTTTAGCACCAATGATAACAGCGGCATGACTGTTTTGCTTGCCTATTGGTTCTGGGTTGGGTCGCCATCCATAAATAGATTTCCCTCCAAATGTTTCTTTGAGTTTAAAGGGTTCTTGTTTATGATAAGCGCGCCCAAAATGTCCAAAAATCACGAGAGGACCACGTTTTTTGATTTCTGCGATCAATTCTTGATTGGTTTGAGAAGGATGCCAAGTTGATTCCATTAATCCGAATTGTTTAGCTGCAATCTGTATCACTAAATTGTGCATTATGTTTTTTTTGCCTTCCACTGAGAGTTCTTCCCATGGTTTAGAAGGCCACATTTGAATTTGACGATAGTCTTTATAAACTTGTTTGATATCGACCTTTAATGCGTTAAAAAGTTCCTCATAAGCTTTTGCTTGAGCCTCTACTTGCCTTGCTGCCAAGTATTGATTCACACTTGTACCCTCTTTTTGTTGAACGAGGTCTTCTAAGACAGGAACAGCATCTGCAAAGAAGGATTTAATTTCTGGAAAGCTTGAAGCCGCCATAATTTGACAGAACGCAACGGTTTGTGCATTTAGAAGCTTATGTGAGAGTGCTCCACGCATAATACGTAACATTTCTTCAAAAGACAGATGAATTTTCTCTAATTTTTTTTCATGTCTAGAAAAAATGACCTCCACTTCTCTACCTTTTTCGGATCCTGAAAGGGGTAGCGTATATTTCCCATAGCGTGGAATAATGCGTTTCATTGCATAATACCAACAATTACGTTCACCTTGCGCTTTTTGTTTGACGCGTGGACGGTGATCATCCGTCAGTGAGGTGAGCGGAATGTAAGGACTAGGCTTACCAGCAGGAAGATCGACTAAGACTTGTTGATCTTCATAGACTAAAAATTTTGTTGAGCTTGCAGGAAAAACCATCTTTTTACCTCATCTTTTAGAATTAAGAGTGTTAAATGAAAGAGGATACAAAATGACAATAAATAAAAAATACCGTAAAAAATGCGTAAAATCTTAATTATAAAAATCTTTATAAATGCACACGCACGCCTTTCTCTTGGTAAAAGCGCAAGCGTTGTTCAGATAACTCTTTTTTTTGAGGATGTGTTTCATCATAGAAATCGTACACCTCTTCTACTTGTTGATAGAGGGAAGAAGGATGCGGACATAGATTCAGTAAGCGAAGAGCTTGGTTCACGTTGACTTGCTCTTGTAAAGTAATCGCAATCCATTCTTGCGTGGGCATATCTGTCACCACATGTGGCATGAAACTTTCTTCAGGCGTGCGCCACAACAATTGATCAATATATTGAGCGGCTTGCAGATTAGGGACTGCAATCAGTAAGCGTTTTTCTTGTTGAAATGCTTCTTGCGCTTTTTGACAAATGAATGTGAGTTTAGCTGTATTATCCTTCACTCGATAAAAAGTAATTTTCAGGGGCAAGACGCTCATCATAAATAGGGGGTTGGATAATTGAAAAATCGGAGATCACCACACCGCATGAAACAATATATTTCATGGCAGCTTCTACAGTCATATCCACATAAACAAGTTGTTCTTCCTTGAACATCATGATAAATCCGACAGAGGGATTAGGTGTTCCAGGCACAAACACAGGAACTAACTCTCTCTGCTCACCAATTCTCACTCGATTGCGGATGACTAACCCCATGGTTAAATGCTGGGCATGAGGATAAGGAACAAGCACGACTTGTGAAAAAGACTGTGAAGAAGAAGAAAATAAACTATAAACGACATCTTGACAAGCTTTGTAAATTTTATTCACGATAGGCACATGAGCAAAGAGTGAATCGCCTAGTCGGAAAAAATACTTCATCAAAAACAATTTTCCCAGGATTCCTATGAATAGCGTAAAAGTTGTTAAACAAAATAAAATCAAAACTTTACTGATTAAAAGATTAAGAGTCTCCGGACACATAAAAAAAAGAGGAAATTGAAAGTAGTGATGATCCGTGAGCCACATTTGGGTGAATTGCAAGAAAGGATGCGTCAAAAAATTCACTAGTGCATTGACAATGAGAACGGTGAGGCCAATAGGCAAAAGAATAGCCAAACCCGTTTTAAAAGATTTGGTCATGACAAGGCTTCCTTATGAAATTGAGCAGCTTCTTCTCTAGAAATGATAGTAAAAGCAGGAGAAATCACACCGCAGGAGATGACATATTTAAATGCATCTTCTACTTTCATATCTAAATAAATTAAATCTTGAGGACGATACATAATCAGGAAACCTGAGGTGGGATTGGGTGTAGTTGGAATAAATACTCCCACAGAGTCAGCATGATGGGTATCAGCTAAAGCAGGCATTTCTTCCCACGTAATTAAACCGAGTGAGAGGGAATCTTGATTGGGAAAACGCACAAGCACCACTTGCTTAAATGAATTTGTATCGGATGTAAAAAGTGTTTTGATCACGTCTTGACAGGTTTTATAGATTGTTCTGACCAGGGGAATGTGTGTCACGATGTAGTCTGCACATTTAAGAAACGTGCGGAAAAAAAACCAGCGCGCAATAAACCCTAATCCGAAGGCCAATAATAATAAACTCACTAAAATGAGCAATTGCGCGGCTAAATTTTGCATTTGCTCGGCATTTAGGAATAAAAACCCTTGAGTAAAGAGGGTATGTCCTCCAAAGAAGACCTTGATCATTCCCAAAAAAGGAACCGTGAGCAAATTAAAAAGAAAACTCACAATGGCAATTGTGAGAGCTACAGGAAGTAAAATGACGAGGCCAGTAATAAAATAGCGTTTCATGAGGTGTGTTAAATCCTATTATTTAGCAGGACTTGTCCATTTATTATTTTTAATCCGAAAGCGCCAAGGAAGTTGGGCGTCTTCACCCGCATAGGCGACGCCTACTCGAGGAGAAGCAATTATATCTTCTGAGGCAATTATTAAACCACGATCTTCAATCCAAATGAGCGAATTTGTTAAATCCCAGCCATTATGCTGAGGAAGAATCCCTAAAGCTTGGGCTAAAGCTCCCGGACCAGCTGTCAGATTGCGCTTAATTTGTGTTTGACGTCGACGCACCCTCATTTCCTCTAACCCATCTGTAGGCTCTAAAGCACGAATAAGAATAGCATGGGGCACATCTTTTTGATGAGTCACCACATTAAATAAGGGATAAAGCCCATAACATGTATAGACATAACACACTCCGCCTGCTTGATACATCACCTCGTTGCGTTTGGTTCGCCGCATCCCATACGCATGAGAAGCGCGATCTTCCGGTGCACGATAAGCTTCGGTCTCGACAATGAGGCCTCCTGTCAAGACACCTTCAAACTGAGTAAAAAGATATTTACCGAGAAGTTGACGGCTAAGAGCTAGAACGTCATCCTGTCGATAAAAGCTTAAGGGAAGTTTTTGCCTAGTCATAATTATAATAAGTATAGGAAAAAGAAGAATTTATTGATACTGCTCTATAGAGCGTGTTTCCAATTTTCAAATTGATAAATGCGCAAAATTTATTTTAAATTAATAAAATCTCTTTTATTTAAATATATAAATTTATTATACTAGGTTCTTTGGTTAACTAGTACTTGTTGTTTTTTAATAATATCGAAAATGAAAGTTGCGGATCAAGTTTATAGAATGAGGAATTGTAAAATGGTTTTTTTATCGTATTTTCTTATAAAAAGGAAGAGGTATTGATGGTAAATTCTATTTCAGAAAGTACATGTTCTTCTAAAACAACAGATATTGAAGAATTCATAAATAGCCATCCGCGGTCTAAAGAAATAAAGCAACAACGACAGCGGTATCAGGTATTCTGGAATGAAGCCAGCTGTGAAAAAGTCAACGCGCATGTTTTAAAATTACAGAAACGTTGGTCAGAACAGGAAAGTAAAAATAATTCTCAGTCATCAGGATATGGAGCTTCTGCTGTTGTTTTTGTGGATACCACGTCAGACATAAGTAATGAACTTAATTTATTAATGCAAGATTTACAGAAGACTCAGGCAGCTAAAAATGGAAAATTACTTTTTAGTGATCCTCAATCGCTTCATTTAACGCTGGCTGGCCTTGATATAGGCCATAGCGCACCACTTTCGAAGCAAAGAGTCTGTACAATCAAGAATAGTTTTTCACAATGCATGTCTGATTTGAAGAACAGGATTTCATCTACAGTTCACGTACATTTTGCTCGAGATGTAACAATTAGTCAAAGCGCTAGAATTCAGGTTAATGGTTTTGTTGAAGACGAAGGACTTGAGATATTGCTTCAAGAAATGAAAGATAAATTCCCAAATGATAACATCAATGTACGTGGAAAGCATATTAATCTAGCTTCCATTGTTAAGAAACTCAATAAAGAAGAATATGACAATCTTTGCTCTATTCTCCAAATATTTTCTTCTAAAACAACCCTGTTAGGTCGTTTAAGCGTCAATCCTGTGACGCTGGTATTCCATGAAAATGATACCTTAAACAAAACGTGGGAAGAGAGTGTTGTGGTGAATTTGTAGAATCTTCTTTATTAGACATAATGTAATTGCGTTTTTTTAAGAAAGCGCGATTACATTATGTCTATTCGATTAACGCGAACTCGATAACCATCGAGCTCGCATTTAGATCCTAAATCTCTTCAGACTTTTTCTTTGCCGGTTTGGCTGATATGACTAAAGCTAAAGGAATCGGACGATTTTTGCGTCCTTTTCTTGCCTCTCCTTTTTCATTTTTGGCGATATCGCTTCCGGACGTGATTTTGGTTCCGGTCGAGCGGCTATCTGTAATTTCTTGGCGTCCTATCACGGCCATTCCAACAGATCCTGAGTTGTCAAGGTTGATTGCAGTCACACATCCCATACTCTTAAAAAATTGAGCAAATTCTTTTGCATTGATTCCTTCTTCCCTCTCTCCTGTACTCATGACGCAAAAAACTAAAGAGCCATCCTCTTTGATTCCTATTCCAGATCTTGGCATTTGGACATTAGGATTATTATTCTCCGGTGTTTCGCTTATTTTACCATCGACTAGAATTCTAAAGCCGTTGATTGTGTATGTGTTTTCTCCTTCGCCAACCTCAGGTTTGTAAAGAAGGGGATTATTGGCCATTTCTTCTGCAGTCAAAATTGCGGCAGTTCCATTTCGAAAAGTAATGGCGTCTAAAGCTTGTCCCTTATCTTTTAAGGTATGTTCAGCAAGTACCTGGCCTCCCACTACAACAGGACCCAAAGGAAATGTTCCGGTAGCGAGGTGAGGATTAATACGTTCTTTAGAAGTGAGAGTTCCTTCTCCTGTAGGAAATACGTTAAACCAACCACAATTCATAACCAGTAAATTACCTGTTATATTCTCCGGAGAAATTGTTCCTCCTTCCGGATTGATATGGCGTGCTGCCCACTCTTCAGGAAGTAACATGGGCGCGTAAAAATCAGGTACATCGGTTCCTTTGTCTGCAGGTGTTCGTTTTTTTGGATCAATTTCTCCTAGATAATCGGCTGTTCGCATAGGATTAGGGACGGAGACATTGATTTCATCCGGTTTTAAAGTAGAGACAACTCCATCAAAATTTTTACGTGCAATTAAATCAGGTCGATTTTCGATAAACCAGGGATTATCTCTAAGATTTTCAATCGGTAATGTTTGAGTGATTGATAAAGAAGGATTAGAAACCGAGTCAATCCGTTTTTCTTTAGTTGGAATTATTTTTCCTATGTAAACATTATGGACAAGTTGATCAATATAACTTTCCTTAGGCAGGTTTGCGCGCTGTAATAAACCTTCTTCTAGCAGGTGATTGGCCACATGAATAATCATTTGTAGAGCTTGCCTATGCGGTATGCCTTGAGATTTTAAATAAAAAGCAGCCTCCTTCATTTTATCCAAAATTGTTCCTACTTCTTCTCTCATAATGGTTGCCACCATTAATCGCATAGATTGTATATCTGCTTTAGACGGCTTGATTGTCTGGTGTGCTTCAATTTCTATAAATTTATTTTCACAACATCTTTGAAAACAAGATTCAATTTTTTTTCTGTTAAGTAATGTAGAATCGATATGAGGATTTTTTGTGATATCTCTGAATAATCTATCTAAAATATTACGTGCTATATCCTGATTATTTCCCACTCTTTCGTAGATAAATAGAGCAACGTCAGCCTCGTTATGCTTACCTGAAAATAAAGCATGTAGTAGTTGCTTTTCCATTGTTCGAGTATTATGGCGATAAACATGGCCTTGATAAACAGAACCTTTAGAATCTTTAAGAGAAGGCTCTACTTTTAAGCCTTTAATAGGTAATTCTACTTTTAATAGATAAAAATCATTGGATTTATCTTCTGTATTTTTTATTTCGGTCATAATATCCTGTTAAATTTAATTATTAAATATATTGCTTTTATTTTTATTATATGTTTTATTTGCTTGTTTTATGTTAAGATTATTTTAAAAAATCATTTATTTTTTAAAATAATTAATGCGTTTTTAATTTTAAAATAAATTGAATAAATGTTAGGATGATTAACAAAGGGAAAAGTGATAAAAAGTGATTTAGCGAAGGCTAAAATTTACCCAGACACGTTTGAAGTAATTTTTCAAGAATTCTTGTTTTTCATAGTCTTTCATTTTTTCGAGTTTTTGCTGCAGGTTTTGCAGCCACGCCTCTTTTTTGTATTTATAAGCTTCATTGGAATAAATGCGTGAGTGGGGTGGTCGCGTGTGTTGATCGAAACATTCGGGAGGGAAAATAATATCTTTTAACAGGTCAGGATTGTCTGACGCTTCAGGAAATGATTCTGTGTTAATCATAATCCAACGGACTAATTCCATGGATCCCAATAACAAAGAGACTGCTTTATTTTGAGAATCGCTTTCTCTTTTCCAATAACCAAAGTCACAGATTTTTAATTGATTATCTTTTGTGACAAAAATATTTTGCGCATTGACATCTTTCCACGTGATATTTTGGTCAAAAAGATAGAGGCAGCTCTCTTCTGCTTGTTTAAGAAGCTGTTGAACTACTGCATCAGGTAATTTTGGCGCTTTATCCTGGTAGATATCGGCTAAGCGGACGCCTTCAATCTTATCCATCACGAGTTTATATTTGACACGAGGTGAGGTAGTCGGATGAGATTCGTCGTTATGTTTGATATAAAGGTGGTGCGTTTTATTAAAGTTAGGATGTTGCAATAGAACGCCTATAATATATTCGTTTTGAATGTCATAAAAACTTTTTTTGACGACATGACTTTCTTGAAGACGACGAACATAAACAGTGCCTTCTGTTCCTTTTCCTAGGATGACAGGAAATAATTTATCCCTTCCATTTGAGAATTTTTGAACAGAGACTTGTTCGTGAACTTCTTTTTGTCCTTGAGTATATTGAATAGGTGCAGGCACTTTCATTTGTGCAAGTAATTGATTAGCCAATGCCTGTGCTCTATCTGTCGTCGTTTGAAAGCCTTGTCCATTGAGACTATTAAACAAACTGGAAACAAATAGAGAAATTTTAGAGTTGCTCTCCAAAGCATCTTGTTGTTTTTCTGCATGATTGGCTAGACGTTTAAGCGCCAATCCCATTTTCCCTAGAGCTTGCGTATCTGTTTCATAAAAACCTTTTAAGCGATCTGTAAAATCGAGAATTTCAGATAGATTGAGTTTTTTAATAGTTTGATCTGTAAACTTTTTATTTTTAGCGTCTAAAAAGAAAGTGCCGGTTTTGGGATTGTAGAATACAGTTTGATCTGTTTTGGCACTAGCTTCTACTAAAATATCAGGCCAACTAAATTTATTTAAATCACAATAAAAATTCATGTTATTAAACTTGATTTTTATTGTTTATTATATTTTTTAATTATTAATTTATTATAAATAAAAGTTGTGTAATTGATAGATATGAAAAATGACCGTATCGCCACTTTTCATAAAAGAAGATACTCAAAGCTTCGGGTTAGTGATTGATAATGTTTAGTTCGCTTGTTTTCGCAATGGAAATTTTATCCTTTATTAGCTGCTCCATTGAACAGTCGCCCAAAATTCATGAGCTTGAGTAGCCGTGAAATCCATAGCTGTTGTTATACCCCACTTTATAAATTCAATTTTGCAAATAGGATTATCTTTTTCTGTTGAGTTAGCTTCAACAATGATGCGCTTTAAATGAATATCTGTTGAAACAAGTCCTTTTCCTAAACGTTGAGCTATACCTCCATCTGGAAAATCGATAATTTGTCGATATTGTTCTGGAGTCGAATGAGGTATTTTTTCTTCAGTAAAAATTATTTTCATTGTTCTCATTAAAATGGCTCTTCCTGGAACCCCATCCTTTTCTCCTGACAATTCTGTGCCTAATATCAACTCATATGTTTGAGGCTTTTTTATTTGTTTCCATTCTTTTATATTGGCATTCTGTAATATAGTGTTCCAAATGAGCTTAATCCATCCTCTCTCTCTTATCTCTCCTCTTGTTTCCTTACTAGCATGCACCCATATACTATAAAAAGTGTCAAGCATAGCTTCTTTAGGAGAAACAGGACGAGGCTTCGGTGGTTGAATTGCTGCAACTTCTTGTCTGTCGATTTGGAGTGCAGGGGTGGTGATTTCCGGTGTAGCGGGCGGTGGTGAGGGCATAGGTTGAAGGTGTTCCTCTGCTGATGAAGACTCATTTTTTGGCTGCTGTAGTTCGAGAGAATTGGGGTTATCAGAATTATGCTGTTGTATCGGAAGTTCAGTGTTTTCAGTTTGATCTTCTTCTGTCCACTCCTCAGCATCCATAAAGTCAGCATCATTTACTAGGTTATCATTATCTTCTAGATCTTCTGGGATATCAAAGCTATCAGCATCGAAAAATTTTACTTGATCACCATTTATGTCTTCTATGTCGTCTTCTTCGTTTTGGGTGGACTGGTATAAACTTCTTGATTCTGCTTGTGTCTTAGAGTCTCCTTCTTTGTTTTCAACAACGTCTTTACCAGTAGGAGTCGGATTTTCTAGTTTTTCTAGATTCACTTTATGATACTGACTCATGAGGTGATCTGCTAAATCTAAGCCAATTTCTGCAGAACTAGCAAACCTGTTCATTTTAAACCGATTGATTAATTTAGAAAAAAAATCTCGAATAGAACCCCACTTTTCTGCTTGATACTGTTGTAGTTCTTGTTGCGAAAGCGTCTGCACTTTGGTAGCAAATTTTAATAATTCTGCTCGCTTTTCAGATGTAAGATTTCCTAAATCATTTATGAATGTATCCGTAAAGTAAAATCATTAATTTAGTATAATGTCTTTTAGAGAGATAATCTCTAGAGGTTAATACTATGAGTAAATTTGAAGGTTTATCCGATGTTCAATGGATGATATTAGAACCACTTCTTCCTGCT
>JASBUW010000025.1 GCA_030147755.1 Parachlamydiaceae bacterium | reverse complement strand
TATTTATCGATGTCGTCGTTGAAGATAAAGTACTCGTCGAGGTTAAAGCGACTGAAAAAGATCACCCGATTTATGAAACACAGGTTCTTACATATTTAAGATTAACAGGTATAAAACTAGGACTTTTAGTGAATTTCGGAGCCCCTTATGTAAAAGATGGTGTTTCACGAATCATAAATGGCATCCTGTAGATTTCTTCGTGCCTTAGAGTCTTTGTGTCTTTGTGTTTAATCACCTTTAAGTTTTGAAAGAAGTTCAATATCAAATTCATGTAGATGAAAATGTTATTTTGGTAATGATGAGAGGGAATATTGCTCAAGCTGCCATAACCTATGTCCAACTTCTCCTTAGCATGAAGAAAGATGAAATCGAAAGAATTGTAGGACAAGAAAGTGCCCATGGTTTAGCATATTTCACGTATCCTTCTGAACTGGGAGTATGGTAATATGAAATATGGTATAAGACGCGGCTTAAGTAAATCTTTTGTAATAGCTGAGAAAGTAGAAGAAAAAAACGGGCAGAGCTTATGTATTCGCTTTACATAGGGATATTCAGAAGGGAAACATATCAATACCCAAAGCATCTCTCAATTTTACTAAAAATTTAAGATCCGCTGTTAAAGAGATGATGTCCGGGCATCTATAATAGAACAACAAATCTTATCTATGCAATATCATTGCTTGATTAGGTTGAGCGACCAGTGACAATACATCTCTTCTACAGTTCCTGAAGTGGGTTTAACGCATGAATTTGGTTTAACAAACATCGATTCAAAAGCACAAGTCACATATGGCGAATAAAAATCTGTTCTACAGCCCATTTTCACGTTAACCCAAAATTCCAGGGTTCAACTGGAAAGGCTATATACTATTGTCCATTACAAAACACCAAAATAAAGACCTCATTTAGCCTGGAGACTTCTATTCGTTCTATTTTTCTGGCAAGCTAAAATCAGCAATGAATATCTGACAGGTATTGTCTTCCCCTCTTTTGGATGTCCACATAATTTTAGAGCCATCACGATTAAAGACCGGTAATCCATCAAACGAAGGACTATTTGTTAAACGCACTTGATTCAGCGTTTCTAAATTCAATAAGTAAATTTCATATCGATGATGTCCATGAAGAGAGGTCGTAAAAGCAATCACTTTTCCATTTGGATGCCAGTAAGGCGCCCAGTTAACAGCATCATTGTTTGTTAACTGCTTTTCATTTGTTCCGTCTTGATCAATCATATAAATTTGCAAATAGTCTTCTTGCTCGCGGTCTGCACGAAAAATCACTTGCTGTCCATTAGGAGAAAAGAATGGCCCTCCATTATAGCAAGAACTAGTCTTTGTAATGCGACGCGATTTTAGAGTTTCCAGATTCATGACATAGAGGTTCATGCCGTCCTCTTCATTGCTTGCATACACAATTTGACGCCCATCAGGAGAATATGCGCATTCAGCATGATAAGCAGGACCCGTTGTTAAAGCTGTGAGATCCGTCCCATCAAGATTAGCTTCATAGATATTCATATAAGGCGTAAGATGCCATTTATACTTGCCTGCAGATTCTTCTGGAGGCACAGGACAAGGATCTTCATGACTAGAGGCAAAAATAATCTTTTGCCCATCGGGGCGAAAAAATCCACATGTACAAGCGCCTTTTCCTGTACTGACCATTCTAGGAGCGCCCTCTGCAAGGTCCATCACATACATTTGATACGTGGATTGGCCATTCGGAACCGCTTGAAAAATAATCTTGGTTTCATCAGGAGAAAAATAAGCCTCACCCGCCTTCTCAAAACCCATCGAAGGAAAAGTCAATTGCGTAATATGCGCAAGGTATGGTTCATTCTCTGCGTACAACCCAACGATCAACAAACTATGAAAAATACACAAAATTAAAAAATGCATCACATACCTCATAAAAAAACAGCATTGTGATATAGTTAAATTTTTTTTTCAAGAACTCACAGATGAGCTTAAAGATAAATTTTATTACAAGGTTCAAGCAAATTTTAAACCACTTAAAATCAAAACATTTTATCTCAAAAAAGATAAAAAATTTTAATTTTTATCACTCAAATCTTGACTAATTTAAGTTAATAACTTAAATTAGCCATATGTATATCAAAAGAGACATCGAACAACGTCTGCAAAAAGATAAAGGATCCTATGTACAGATCCTGATTGGCCCACGGCAATGTGGAAAAAGTACTGCATTTGCTGTGTTGGGAGAGGATAAATTCGACGAAGTGACCTTTGATGATTTGCAACTTCGTCTTTTGGCTGAGCGCGATCCTAGCCTTTTCTTAGTTCAACATCCTCCTCCCCTTCTCATCGATGAAGTGCAATATGCGCCTAATATTTTTCCTGAAATCAAAAAAATCATCGACCAAATTAAGCGCAAAAGATTGCTAGAAAAGCATCCGGAAGAAGTAAAAGTTCTATTTCGTTTAACAGGTTCCAATCATATTTTGTTAGATCAAAATGTCAAAGAAACATTAGTCGGACGTGCTAGCTACTTTTATATGAACACACTTTCTGTACATGAACTCAAAAATGCTTTTCCAGACATTAACTTGAATCAGGTGATGTTTCAAGGAGGCTGGCCCGAGCTTTATTCTAATCCGCAATTAAATCCCATTCAGTACTTGAATGATTATATTCATAACTATATTGAAAAGGACATTGTGGTCAGTGCCGGGATTGTTAAGAAGAAAGAATTTCATACGGTTTTAGGAATGATTGCAGCTCGTACAGCCAACATTTTGAATCACTCCTCTTTGGCGAAGGATAGCGGAGTCAAATCAGTGACAATTCATGAATGGATCTCGGTCTTAGAGAGAACGCAACTTTTGTACTTGCTTCCTCCCATAGAATCCAATCTCAATAAACGTTTGATCAAATCTCCTAAAGTGTATTTTCTTGATACGGGTCTTGCAGTGCGTCTACAAGGCTGGTTAGATTTTCATCCTTTAGTGATAAGCCCACAAGCGGGAGCCCTTTTCGAAACGTTGGTCCTCAGTGAAATTGTGAAGTGCAATCTCAATTTTGGCAAGAATTGGAAAATTTCCATGTGGCGAACCAAGGAAGGCGAAGAAGTCGATTTTATTATTGAAAATAATAAAGGAGATATTTTGGCTCTAGATGCAAAACTAGGCATCATGGGAGTGGATCCCATTAAAATTCCTCTTAGCTTGAATCGAACTTTTTCACACCTCAAACAAATTGTGGTCGTTTCGTATGACGGTAAAAAACTCCAGCTATCTAAAGAATGCTTACAAGTGCCTTTAAAAGGACTCACAGAATTTCTACTTTCTTGGTCTTAAAGAGAAGGTCACGATTAGAAAAGTTGATAGCCACAACAAAGCAATAGAGTGCGATTAAAGAATTTTTTGCACAGTTTTCAAGTACTTGAGATCTATTCTCTGTGCCCTCTGTGCTCTCTGTGGTTTTTATTGATTATTTAACCACAGAGAACACAGAGAGAAGATAATTGACAATATGAATCAATTTAAACTAGCAGGACTTGTATTTTTTAAGCATCGTTCGTATCATTTTAAATACCAATCTCTAAACCAATCATTTATGCTAAGTATCACTGCTTTAAAAGCTCCTTTAAGCCAAGAAATTTGCCATGCATATATGCAATTGATGAAGTACATAACACCTTTACACCCTGCTTCTAGAACGCTAAAAGAAATAGAGGGAACTGGTGGAAAAATAAGCGTCAACGATTTAATTGCTTATCAAATTGGGTGGGGAAAATGTGTCATACGCTGGTATGAAACAGGTATACAAGGACAAATACCTACCATGCCCGGAGAAGGCTTCTCTAAGTGGGATTATGTCGCCATTGCTCAACATTTTTATCAAAAATATCATTATCCTAATCCTCTTGAACAAAACCAGATTTTTGACCAAACAGTGCGGCAGCTTCTGTATATCGTGGAAAAAGAACATCAAACAGGCTGTCTCGATCAAATAGGCATCTGGCCATGGTGTACGCTACAATCAGGCAAACAATGGCCTCTTAGCAAATGGATCAAAATCAACAGCAGCTCTGCTTATAAGAGAGCGACTAGTCTAGTAAAAAATTTTCATCTAACGTGAAGATGCAAAACTCTATCAATTAATGGACTCACCACCACTATGCCGATCAGCGCAACAGGAACTCCCACAATTAAACCGATAGCCAAAACAGTCATGTCATTAAGAAAGAATAAAAACAGAAATTTAATTTAAATTATGAATGTATCCGTAAAGTAAAATCATTAATTTAGTATAATGTCTTTTAGAGAGATAATCTCTAGAGGTTAATACTATGAGTAAATTTGAAGGTTTATCCGATGTTCAATGGATGATATTAGAACCACTTCTTCCTGCT